>NZ_JASHDO010000013.1:0-50257 GCF_047463615.1 Streptococcus infantis
CTCCAGATAAGCCTGTAGAGCCAACTCCAGACAAACCTGTAGAACCAACTCCAGACAAACCTGTAGAACCAACTCCAGATAAGCCTGTAGAGCCAACTCCAGATAAGCCTGTAGAGCCAACTCCAGATAAGCCTGTAGAACCAACTCCAGACAAACCTGTAGAGCCAACTCCAGATAAGCCTGTAGAACCAACTCCAGACAAACCTGTAGAACCAACTCCAGATAAGCCTGTAGAACCAACTCCAGACAAACCTGTAGAACCAACTCCAGATAAGCCTGTAGAGCCAACTCCAGACAAACCTGTAGAACCAACTCCAGACAAACCTGTAGAACCAACTCCAGACAAACCTGTAGAACCAACTCCAGACAAACCTGTAGAGCCAACTCCAGATAAACCTGTAGATCCAACACCAGGTAAACCAGTGGAACCAACACCAGGTAAGCCAGTGAACCCAACACCAGGTAAACCGGTGGATCCAACACCAGGTAAGCCAGTGAACCCAACACCAGGTAAACCAGTGGAACCAACACCAGGTAAACCGGTGGATCCAACACCAGGTAAACCGGTGGATCCAACACCAGGTAAACCGGTGGATCCAACACCAGGTAAGCCAGTGAACCCAACACCAGGTAAACCGGTGGAACCAACACCAGGTAAGCCAGTGAACCCAACACCAGGTAAGCCAGTGAACCCAACACCAGGTAAACCAGTGGAACCAACACCAGGTAAACCAGTGGAACCAACACCAGGTAAGCCAGTGAACCCAACACCAGGTAAACCAGTGAATCCAACACCAGGTAAGCCTGTAGAACCAACACCAGGTAAACCGGTAGATCCAACATCAGCTAAAGGCCAACTTCCAAATACTGGTGAAACTACATCTGCAGGATCAACTGTACTCGGAGTAGTTGCAGGACTTGTAGGATTGGCAGCACTTGGACGTCGTAAAAAAGAAGACGAAAAATAGTCATCTTTCTTAAGTGAGTAAAGTTATTTGCTTAAAAATAACAAGTTACGATTGACGACCAGAGCCGGTTTTAAGTCATAGAAAAAGGGGAACTATGTGTTCCCTTTTTTCGACTAGTTATAAAATAGAATCTCTGCTGAGAGTCTATGAGAAGAAAAGTTAGTAACAAGATTCATAAAAAGATATGAAGTCATCCCGAATCTATGATATATCATGATTCGGGGTGTTTTTTTTACTCATTAGGCACAAAAAATCTTCTATTAGATAGAGTTGTAGATAAAATCACAACAGAAGTAAAATCTAAAAGAAAGTGTTTATTAGAAGTGAGTTGCTTTTTAGCAAATGAACGCTGATATCTGATAAAGCTGCCTTACGATAGGTGAATTGATTACGAGGGCTTGCCTATATTCTTAGCCATAGAAACATGAAGGAAGGAGACGATTTTAACTTACTCAAGGAGAGGGAAAGCTGGGCTTTTGATAAATCTCTTTGCTCCTCTTATCTTGGGAAGGAATTCATAAAAGGGGAGTGTAACTGAGTAGCACATGTATTTCTTTATAATCTGTGATTCAAAAACAAGCGACACCTTGATGTTTGATTAGGCAATTCTATTGTATGCTTAATAGCTTCTGTGGTGCTTTTCTATTTTACTGTTGAGCTATTTTGTCTATTGTCAAAAAACTCCATAATTCCTACAGTTAGTACAGCAACTATAGACATTATAGAGTCTACTTATCTCATGATTTAATGGGCATGCTCCTTGTTACAAACGATATTGAAAGGCAGTTCTAATTAACGGTTGAGGGAGGCTCTTAAGAAAAAAATAAGGCCTTATCCCTCTTTAAAGGAGTGATAAGACCATTGGTAATATTTTCTTTATGGACTACTAAATAGGAAGTAGTCCAGTTGTGTAGGATTATTTTGTTCTTCTATTTCTACGATAGCCATTTAGTTTATTGTTTTCCCAAAAGCTATTAAAGATTTTTTCTTTGCTTTCGCGGTCAATTTCTAAAAAGTAGGCATAGAGTAGGTCGATTAAAATCAACATCGGAAGTTGGGCAGAGATTCTCTGGATGTAAGAAGCTTGACTTTGACTGGCTACCAATACAGTTTCCGTAAAGGCTTGGGTTTCCTTACTAGGCATACTTGTAAAGAGAACGGTCTTAGCCCCCATATCTTGAGCATCAAGTAGACTATCAATGATGGACGGAGTTGTTCCTGACAGGGAGAAGCCAAAGACTAAACATTTTTCATCGATGATACTGGTCGTCCAGGCAAATCCATCAGGATCTGTCAAAGCCTCACAGACGACTCCTAGTCGCATGAAACGTAATTTCATTTCACGTGCAACTAGGCCAGAGCTTCCAGTTCCGAAAAAATAGACGCGTTCTGATTGATCAATCATTTGAGCGATGCGCTCCAGTTGGTCATCATCGATCAACTCTTGAGACATCTCTCGGATATTTGTATAACTTCTCAAGACTCTTTGAGTCAAGGGGTTCATATCCTGCTGTGGGACTGAAAGGTTGTCAATTTGTTGTAGGTATTTAAAAATGAACTCTCGATAACCCGTAAAGCCACATTTTTTGGCAAAGCGAGTGAGAGCGGCCTGAGAAATATGAAGTTTTTGAGTGACCTGCTGAGAAGACAAGTCATCATGAATGGTATCTGCCTGCAAAAAATAGCGGGCAATCTCTTGTTCTAAATCGGTCATTTCTTCAAAGTGAAGATCAATAATCGTAGAGATGTCTTGCTTGTTCATGGGACTCCTTTGTAGCTATTTGTCAAATTTTATTGATAAAAAATCCAGCAAATACTATAGCGCTTACTTCTATTATACCATAGATGCTTTGTTTTTGGATAAAAAGGAAAAGTCTTTTCTTTTTCCATAATTTTCTCATCAAATTATGGTACAATGAAGAGTGAGATTTTGATTAGAAACGAGACTGATTTGTATGAGAAAATTCAACAGCCATTCGATACCGACTCGGCTTAATTTATTGTTTGCGATCGTTATTTTGCTCTTCATGACAATCATTGGTCGCTTGCTCTATATGCAAGTCGTGAACAAAGATTTTTATGAAGCTAAGTTAGCATCTGCTAGTCAGACGCGGGTTACAACAGGTTCTGCCCGTGGAGAAATCTATGATGCAGCTGGAAAACCTTTGGTAGAAAATACGGTTAAACAAGTAGTTGCTTTCACACGAAGCAATAAGATGACAGCGACTGATTTAAAGGATATTTCTACTAAACTATTAACTTATGTGACGGTATCCTCTCCAGATTTGACAGAACGTCAAATTGCTGACTATTATCTAGCTGATCCAGCAGTTTATAAAAAAACGGTAGAGGCCCTACCCAAAGATAAGCGTTTTGATTCTGATGGTAATCAACTTTCTGAATCGGACCTTTATAACAATGCTGTTGAGAGTGTTAGCTCTAGCCAAACTAATTATACAGAGGATGAAAAGAAGGCTATTTATCTCTTTAGTCAGCTCAATGCAGTTGGAAATTTTGCAACAGGCAATATCCAAACAGATCCTTTAAGTGATACTCAAGTCGCTCTAATCGCCTCTGCATCTAAAGAGTTGCCTGGGATTAGCATCTCTACCTCGTGGGATCGCAAGGTCCTTGAAACCTCTCTTGCTTCTATCGTAGGAAGTGTTTCCAGTGAAAAATCAGGTCTTCCAGCTGAGGAAGTAGATGCCTATCTAAAAAAAGGTTATTCTCTCAATGACCGTGTTGGAACCTCTTACCTTGAGAAACAATATGAGGAAGTCCTACAAGGGAAACGTACTGTTAAGGAAATTCATCTCGACAAACATGGAGATATGGAGAGTGTAGAAAATATTGAGGAAGGTAGCAAGGGTAAAAATATCAAACTGACCATTGATTTGGCCTTCCAGGATAGTGTAGATAGCCTTCTGAAAAGCTATTTTAACTCTGAACTTGCAAACGGAGGTGCCCAATATTCAGAAGGTGTCTATGCGGTTGCCCTAAATCCTAAGACAGGAGCTGTTCTAGCTATGTCAGGGATCAAGCACAATCTGGAATCTGGTGAATTGACTCCAGACTCACTCGGTACAGTGACCAACGTTTTTGTTCCAGGATCTGTCGTTAAGGCGGCAACCATCAGCTCAGGTTGGGAAAATGGTGTTTTATCAGGCAATCAAACTTTGACTGACCAACCAATCGTCTTTCAAGGTTCTGCACCGATCAATTCGTGGTACACCCTTTCTTACGGTTCCTTCCCGATCACAGCTGTCGAGGCATTGGAATACTCATCTAATACCTACATGGTCCAAACCGCTCTAGGGATTATGGGGCAAACCTATCAGCCTAATATGACAGTAGGAACCAGCAATCTTGAGTCTGCTATGGCGAAATTACGTTCAACCTTTGGTGAATATGGTCTGGGAGCTTCTACAGGAATTGACCTACCAGACGAGTCAACAGGATTTATCCCTAAAGACTATGATTTGGCTAATTATCTAAATAACGCCTTTGGACAGTTCGATAACTACACGCCGATGCAGCTAGCTCAGTATGTAGCAACTATTGCCAATAATGGTGTTCGCTTGGCTCCTCGTATAGTAGAGGGAGTCTATGATAATAATGAGCAAGGTGGTTTAGGAAGTTTGATTCAGCAAACAGGTAGTACCGAAATGAATAAAATCAATATTTCTGAGTCTGACATGTCTATCTTGCAACAAGGATTTTACCAGGTATCGCACGGAACAAGTGCACTTACGACAGGTCGTGCCTTTTCAAATGGAGCAGCAGTCTCTATCAGTGGTAAGACTGGTACGGCCGAAAGTTACGTCAATGGTGGTCAGAAGGCTAATAATACCAACGCAGTAGCTTATGCCCCAACGGATAATCCTCAGATTGCAGTTGCAGTTGTCTTCCCACATAATACCAACCTAACCAACGGTGTCGGTCCATCTATTGCGCGCGATATTATCAATCTTTACAACCAACACCATCCAATGAACTAGAAAGGAAGCCATGCTTTACCCAACACCTATAGCCAAGCTGATTGACAGCTATTCTAAACTTCCAGGTATCGGGATCAAGACAGCTACCCGACTGGCCTTTTATACCATTGGGATGCCTGATGATGACGTTAATGAATTTGCAAAAAATCTCCTTGCGGCTAAGCGAGAATTGACCTATTGTTCGATTTGCGGACGTTTAACGGATGATGATCCATGTTCAATCTGTACGGATCCTAGTCGTGACCAGACAACTATCCTAGTATTAGAGGATAGCCGAGATGTAGCGGCTATGGAAAATATCCAAGAATACCACGGACTCTATCATGTCCTACACGGCTTGATTTCACCAATGAATGGCATTAGTCCAGATGACATCAACCTTAAGAGTCTCATGACTCGTCTCATGGATAGTGAGGTTTCGGAGGTCATCGTGGCAACCAATGCGACAGCTGATGGTGAAGCGACTTCGATGTATCTCTCTCGACTTCTCAAACCCGCGGGGATTAAGGTTACTCGTCTAGCACGAGGACTAGCGGTCGGAGCAGACATCGAGTATGCGGACGAAGTAACACTCCTAAGGGCCATTGAAAATCGTACAGAGCTTTAGTTTATGAGGTTAAATCGCTAAATAATTAGCTAGCAGGTATAAAATATTTAAGAACACAGAGACTGGACTATTTTTCTTCCAGTCTCTTTTCTTGTTTTGTGCTATTCAAGTTTAAAAAAATAGACAAATGTGATATACTAAAAGGCGAGTATTCTAGTAGAAATAGGACAATCATATGAAACAAACAATTATTCTATTATATGGTGGACGCAGTGCAGAACGTGAAGTGTCTGTCTTGTCAGCTGAGAGTGTCATGCGTGCGGTTAACTATGATCGTTTCACAGTAAAAACCTTCTTTATCAGCCAGTCTGGAGACTTTATCAAAACCCAAGAATTTACCCAAACTCCTGGGCAGGAAGACCGTCTTATGACCAATGAAACAATCGATTGGGACAAGAAAATTGCTCCAAGTGCTATCTATGAAGAAGGCGCAGTGGTCTTTCCAGTTCTTCATGGACCTATGGGAGAAGATGGTTCTGTTCAAGGTTTCTTAGAAGTTCTGAAAATGCCTTATGTTGGCTGTAACATCCTATCTTCAAGCCTTGCTATGGATAAGATTACAACCAAGCGTGTTTTAGAGTCTGCTGGGATTGCCCAAGTTCCTTACGTAGCTATTGTTGAAGGGGATAATTTGGCTTCTAAGATTGCAGAAGTAGAAGAAAAATTAAGTTACCCAGTCTTTACCAAACCATCCAATATGGGCTCTAGTGTTGGTATTTCTAAGTCTGAAAATAAAGAAGAACTCCATCAAGCTCTCGAACTTGCCTTCAAGTACGATAGCCGTGTCTTGGTAGAGCAAGGAGTCAATGCACGTGAAATCGAAGTTGGTCTCTTAGGGAACTATGATGTTAAGAGCACGCTACCTGGTGAAGTTGTCAAAGACGTAGCTTTTTATGACTATGATGCCAAGTATATCGATAACAAGATTACTATGGACATCCCAGCCAAAATCAGTGATGACGTGGCAGCTGTCATGCGTAAAAATGCAGAAACTGCCTTCCGTGCTATTGGTGGACTTGGTCTCTCACGTTGTGACTTTTTCTATACAGATAAGGGAGAAGTTTTCCTAAATGAGTTAAATACGATGCCAGGCTTCACCCAATGGTCTATGTATCCCTTGCTTTGGGACAATATGGGGATTAGCTATCCAGAACTAATCGAGCGTTTGGTTGATCTTGCTAAGGAAAGTTTTGACAAGCGTGAAGCGCACCTATTGTAAAGACAGACATAAGGGCGGGAAGGACTCCTTGCCCCTTTTTAAAGGAGTAAACATGAAACTTACGATTCACGAAGTTGCGCGTGTTGTCGGTGCAAAAAATGATGTGACTAGCTATGTGGATAGCCCACTAGTCAAGGCTGAGTTTGATAGTCGTTTGATTGGAGCTGGGGATTTATTTGTGCCACTCAAGGGGGCGCGTGATGGTCATGACTTTATCGAGACAGCTTTTGAAAATGGCGCAGCTTTAACCTTATCAGAGAAAGAAGTAGTAGGTCATCCTTACATTTTAGTAGATGATGTCTTGACAGCCTTCCAAGCACTTGTGGCCTATTACCTTCAAAAAACAGGTGTCGATGTCTTTGCTGTTACAGGTTCAAATGGGAAAACAACTACCAAGGATATGTTGGCCCATTTACTTTCTACAAGCTACAAAACCTACAAAACGCAAGGAAATTATAATAACGAGATTGGCCTCCCTTATACGGTTCTCCATATGCCAGATGATACTGAAAAGCTGGTCTTGGAAATGGGGCAGGATCACCTAGGAGATATCCATCTTTTGTCTGAATTAGCTCATCCAAAGACAGCTATCGTGACCTTGGTTGGAGAAGCTCATTTGGCCTTCTTTAAGGACCGTTCTGAAATTGCAAAAGGTAAATTACAAATCGCTGATGGGATGGAAAAGGGTTCCTTACTTTTGGCGCCAGCTGATCCTATTGTAGAGGATTATCTACCTGCTGATCAAAAAGTAGTTCGTTTTGGTCCAGGTGCAGAACTCGAAATTACAGAATTGATTGAGCGTAAGGATAGCTTAACTTTCAAGGCCAATTTCTTAGAGCAGGCTCTTGACTTGCCAGTAACAGGTAAGTACAATGCGACTAATGCTATGATCGCATCTTATGTTGCTCTTCAAGAAGGAGTGACTGAAGAGCAAATCCGTCAAGCCTTCCAAAATCTTGAATTGACCCGTAATCGTACCGAGTGGAAAAAAGCAGCCAACGGTGCGGATATCTTATCAGATGTTTACAATGCCAATCCAACTGCCATGAAGTTGATTTTAGAAACGTTTTCTGCCATTCCAGCCAATGAAGGTGGCAAGAAAATCGCAGTTCTGGCGGATATGAAAGAACTTGGAGATCAGTCTGTTCAACTTCATAATCAGATGATTTTGAGCATTACACCCGATGCCCTTGATACTGTTATTTTTTACGGTGAAGACATTGCTGAATTGGCTCAGTTAGCTAGTCAAATGTTCCCAATCGGTCATGTGTACTACTTCAAGAAAATAGCCGATGAGGACCAGTTTGAAGCCATGGTTAAGCAGGTCAAGGAAAGTCTTGGCGCACATGACCAGATTCTGCTTAAAGGTTCGAACTCTATGAATCTAGCCAAGCTAGTAGAAAGTTTAGAAAATGAGCACAACTGATTTCGCCAAAGCTATTCAGAGAATATTAGCTATCACTGATACTGGGTTGACCTATTCCAAGGATCCTTATGACCGTGAACGTTATGAGGATTTACGTCAGATTTTATGGAGTGTCTTGCAGGATCAAACAGAGCTTGATCAAGAGGAATTGACTTCAATTTTAAAACCAACAGGTAGCTATGCAACTCCCTTGATGGACGTACGAGCTTGGATTGTTCAAGACCAGAAGATTTGTTTGGTTAGAGGACAAGGAGAGGATACTTGGGCATTACCTGGTGGCTTTGGTGAGGTAGGATATTCTCCCAAGGAAAATATCCGAAAAGAAGTTCAGGAAGAAACAGGATTTTCGGCAGAAGTAGGCTCTTTATTAGCGGTTTTTGATACCAATCGCTTTCAACTTCAGAACAAACAGTATGCCAAGTTCGTCTTTGACTGTCAGTTATTGGATGGACAATTTCAAGAAAATCAAGAAATTGCAGAACTTGAATTTTTTGATATCAAGAATCTCCCACCCCTATCTGAAAAACGAATAACCCAAGAACAAATGGAAATTCTATGGCAGGTCTATCAGGGTGAGCGGGAACAATATGTCGATTAGAAGCTTTGTTTTATATTAAGATCGACAGTTTCTTTTACACAAAATTATAAGAAATAAATGTAAGCTAGGCTCTATAAAAATCAGTAAGAGATTGGCTTATATGAAAATGAGGAAAGTTACATGAATTTTTGGGAAGCTTTATTTAGTACGCAGCCGACGGAGCCACCCCAGTTTGACCTTCTTTGGTATGGAAGTCTATTTACCTTATTAGCATTGACTGTGTTTCTTGCCTATCGTTATGGTGAGAAAAAGGCCTGTCAGCGATTTTTTCAGATTTTACAGGCGGTACAGCTAATCCTGCTCTACGGATGGTATTTAGTAAATCAGATGCCTCTAACTGAAAGTCTACCCCTTTATCATTGCCGTTTGGCTATGTTTGTAGTGCTTTTGACCCCGGGTGTCTCTAGAGTCAAACAGTATTTTGCTGTATTGGGAACCTTTGGAACTTTGGCAGCTTTTATTTATCCAGTGCCAGATCCCTATCCCTTCCCCCACATTGCCATCCTGTCCTTTATTTTCGGACACTTAGCTCTCTTTGGAAATTCCTTGATTTATCTTTTGAAGGACTACGATGCTAGCTTATTGGACTTCAAACGAACCCTAATCATCACATCTTCACTGAATGCTGTGATCTTTGTGGTCAATCTAATGACGGGTGGAGATTATGGCTTTTTGACAAAACCGCCATTGGTTGGAGACCACGGTCGTTTGATCAATTATCTAGTGGTTACGCTATTCCTGACTTGTGCCATTTATTTAGTCTCTAAAATTTTTCAGACAATCCTTCAGGAACAGGAAGAAAAAAGATTGAGAATCTGGCAGAAATAAAAAAATATTTTCCCAATCTCTTGACTTTTATCTGAGAATTTTGATACAATAGTAGACGGTATTGTTTACCCCATTTGTAAGGCCCCGGAACCTTTCAAATAACTTGCGGACCGGAACATCCGCCCTGTAAACAAAAACGATATTCATATAGGAGAAATCATGAACAAAACTACATTCATGGCTAAACCAGGCCAAGTAGAACGCAAATGGTACGTTGTTGACGCAACTGATGTACCTCTTGGACGCCTTTCAGCAGTTGTTGCTAGCGTACTTCGCGGAAAAAACAAACCAACATTCACACCACACACTGATACAGGTGACTTCGTAATCGTTATCAATGCTGAAAAAGTTAAATTGACTGGTAAAAAAGCATCTGATAAGATCTACTACACTCACTCAAACCACCCAGGTGGATTGAAATCAATCTCTGCTGGTGAACTTCGTTCTAAAAATGCAGTACGTTTGATCGAGAAATCAGTTAAAGGTATGCTTCCACACAATACTCTTGGACGCGCTCAAGGTATGAAATTGAAAGTATTCGTTGGAGCTGAGCACACTCACGCTGCACAACAACCAGAAGTTCTTGATATTTCAGGACTTATCTAAGGAAAGGAACAATAAAGTATGTCACAAGCACAATATGCAGGTACTGGACGTCGTAAAAACGCTGTTGCACGCGTTCGCCTTGTTCCAGGAACTGGTAAAATCACTGTTAACAAAAAAGATGTTGAAGAGTACATCCCACACGCTGACCTTCGTCTTGTCATCAACCAACCATTCGCAGTTACTTCAACTGTAGGTTCATACGACGTTTTCGTTAACGTTGTAGGTGGTGGATACGCTGGTCAATCAGGAGCTATCCGTCACGGTATCGCTCGTGCCCTTCTTCAAGTAGACCTAGACTTCCGCGATTCATTGAAACGCGCAGGACTTCTTACACGTGACTCACGTAAAGTTGAACGTAAGAAACCAGGTCTTAAGAAAGCTCGTAAAGCATCACAATTCTCAAAACGTTAATCAATACGATTATATCAACGTTTACAGACATTCAAGAATTTTCTCTTGGATGTCTTTTTTGTTTCAAAAAATCAAAGTTCACCCCAAAATTCACCCCATCAATTTTTTAAACTACGAAAAGCAATATCACCTACAGTCTGATTGACTTTATCTTTGATATTAACGTAAGTTTTTGTAATCTCTTTATCACTATGAGTAAGAGCTTCTGAGATGGCTTCAAGAGAAACACCTGCTTGTTTAGCAAGATGTTGGAATTTATGAGGACCTTGACGGATATTATTTTTCTTCATAAGTATGTTATAATGTAGATGCGATATGAATAAATTAAGATAGCTCTGTAAATTCTGTAAATGTCACTTTGTGTGAACATGAGTACATTTGAATTTAGAGAATGATAGGAGATGCTTTACAATGATAAGTTTAGAGCTGATGTCTGAAGAAAATAGCATAGATATTTATTCTTTTGAAAAAGAAAATCGGGAGTATTTTGAGCGAAGTTTACCTCCTAGACCATCTCACTATTTTAACTTAGAAGGTTTTAAAGAAATTACACGGGAATTGTTAAGGGAACAAGAGAATCATGATGTCTACATGCATCTTATTAGAGATGCACAAGGCACTATGGTTGGAAGAATCAATTTAAGTGTTTTAGGGAAGGATAGAAAAACAGCAGAACTTGGATATAGGATTGGAGAAAATGTTACTAATTTAGGATATGCAAGCGAAGCAGTTAAACTCGTTTTAGAAAAGGCCTTTACTACTTATGGTTTACATAAGATTATTGCAGGAACGGCAAGGGACAATCTGGCCTCTCAGAGAGTACTTTTAAAAAATGGTTTCACCTTTAGTAGAATCATAGAGAATGACTTTCAAATGAATAACGAGTGGATTCATACGGCGGTATTTGAGATAAGGAATCTATAGCATCATCATTACCAGTCGTTTGCCAAAACTCAACATTCCCAGTAGACATTTGTCTACTTTTTTTATATAATAAAACTAAACCAAAATGGTTGAATTTCAAAATAGAGTCAACCTACGATGAAAACATCACACTAGGAGGTAAGTCATGTACCAACCAGAAAAACTCAAGGCTCGGAGAAAAGAGTTAAAGCTAACACAGAAAGAGATTGCAGAGCAGCTTGGGATTAGTTTTCAGGCTTATTCAGCTTGGGAACGTGGAGTCAAGGAGCCTTCCGAAGAAAAGGTTAGTCAGCTAGAGAAAATCTTAAAAGTAGCAAAAGGTTATTTCACCCAAATCGAAATTGTCCGTCTCTATAACAGCCTCTCTAACCAAGGAAAAGAGAAGGTAGTGGTCTATGCTCGCAACCTGGTTCAAGAAGAACAAGCTAAGAAGGTAACGGCCATGCCAGAAAAACTTTTCGAGTATCATGTCTACGAACGCATGTCGGCGGGTGTTGGAGCTTCAGTTTATGATGATCGAAACTTTGACACGGTTTACTTTAATGAGGAACTAGCTCACGATTTTGCTTCCTGGGTATCTGGGGATTCTATGGAACCCAAGTATCAAAATGGTTCCGTGGCTCTGATTCGAGAGACTGGATTTGATTATGATGGCGCTGTCTATGCAGTGGTTTGCAACAATCAAACCTATATCAAGCGGGTCTATCGAGAGGCAGAAGGTTTACGTCTGGTCTCAATCAATCCTAAATACAAGGATATTTTCATCTCTTATGAGGAAGATCCACGGATTGTGGGCATTATCGTGGGCAACTTTGTACCGATGGAGGGATAGCCTATGGGCTACTTTGATTATTCCAGAGAGCCCAAAAGTGATATTGCCTTTGTTGATATGAAGTCCTTTTATGCTAGTGTTGAGTGTGTGGAAAGAGGACTCCATCCCCTCAAGACCTCCCTTTGTGTCATGAGTCGAGCGGATAATTCTGTTGGGCTGATTCTTGCCTCCTCGCCTATGTTTAAAAAGGTTTTTGGAAAGGCGAATGTCGGTCGTGCTTATGACCTGCCCTTTGA
The DNA here is from genome assembly GCF_047463615.1 of Streptococcus infantis. Taxonomy (GTDB): domain Bacteria; phylum Bacillota; class Bacilli; order Lactobacillales; family Streptococcaceae; genus Streptococcus; species Streptococcus infantis_X. The sequence goes on from NZ_JASHDO010000013.1 coordinate 12,654, forward strand.
TATCAGGACGCGCAAATTTTCCTACTACAATGCCAAGAAACAAGGCTTACGGACAGACCCAGACTATGTGAAATTCATCGAAGACTGGGCTCGGGTGACCGTGATTGTCCCTCCTCGGATGGATAAGTATATCGCAGTCAATATGGAAATCCAACGAATCTTTCAGAACTATGGTGCTCCAAATGATATTTATCCCTACTCTATTGATGAAGGTTTTATCGATTTGACTAGTTCACTTAATTATTTTGTCCCAGACCAGCAGATTTCTCGCAAAGATAAGCTGGATATGCTTTCGGCTCGTATCCAGAGGGATATCTGGCGGCAGACAGGGATTTACTCGACGGTTGGCATGTCTAATGCCAATCCTCTGCTTGCTAAGCTAGCCTTGGATAATGAAGCCAAGCACACACCAACTATGCGAGCAAACTGGTCTTACCAAGACGTGGAAGATAAGGTATGGTCTATTCCTAAAATGACTGACTTTTGGGGGATTGGACATCGGATGGAGAAGCGTTTGAACGCCTTAGAGATTCATTCAATTAAGGAATTGGCTAATAGCAATCCTGATGTCCTGAAGAAGGAGCTTGGCCAAGCTGGACTTCGCTTGTGGTTTCATGCCAATGGGATTGACGAGAGTAATGTTCATAAACCCTATAAGCCAAAATCTCACGGTCTAGGCAATTCGCAAATTTTACCGAGAGATTATGTCAAACGGCGAGATATCGAAATTATCCTCCGAGAGATGGCTGAACAAGTGGCTATCAGGCTTCGACGGGCCAGAAAGAAGACGACGGTGGTGTCTATCCATCTTGGATTTTCTAAGCAGGAACAAAAACGTTCCATCCATACCCAGATGAAGGTTGAAGCGACCAATAGCACGAGTCTTTTAGTCAGCTATGTATTGAGATTATTCCATAGCAAATATACTTCTGGAGCCGTCAGAAGTGTTGCCGTTAGTTATTCAGGATTTGTGGATGAATCCTTTGCGTTGATTTCCCTTTTTGATGAGGTTGACAAGCTAGAAAAAGAAGAAAGGCTCCAGACCGCCATTGATTCCATTCGAGAGCAATTCGGCTTTACTTCTCTCTTGAAGGCGACTGCTTTAGAGGACGCATCGAGAAGTATTGCCAGAAGCAAGCTGATCGGAGGGCACTCTGCTGGAGGATTAGATGGACTCAAATGATTGATCGTTCTTATTTGCCCTTCCAATCCGCAAGGGACTACCAGGATCCAGGCATGCAGAAGTGGATGGGCTTTTTTCTATCGGAGCATACTAGTTCACTCAGTGCAGAAAAAAATCGTGTCGATTTATCGACAGATTTGAATCCAGTCGAGAAGTTGTTGCTACTTTCCCAGCTCTACGTTGGACGAATAAAAGGCTCTTTTATGGTCAAGGAGAAAAATCATAAAAGCACGATATTGGGTGAAGTAAGAGAATTATCTCCTCAAGAAATCTCGGTTAGAACCGACGAAGGCTATCGATTAATCAGGCTAGATGATATTCTCGCAATCCAACTGTGTCAGGAGGAAGTTGATGACTAGAAAAGAGCTTTATGAAAACAAATTGCAGATGGACTATTTTTCAGATGACTACATTCGTTTTGAGGAAGATTTTCAAAAATACTCTACCATGAATGTACCTCTGACTTTTCTGATTGACGACATTCTGCGAACCATGGCTATGAACCAAAAGAACTACTTTGTCTTGAACAAGGAAAATGCCAAGGATGGCAGGGAACATCGGTTTTATTTTAGGGTGAAGATGGAAAAAGATTGTCCAGGGACCCGAAACTATACCTATCTAGGACTTAAGAGTTGAAGGATAGTGGGGTCAAGGGAATTTTACAAAAATCAATAGAGGTAGTGTATGAATGAAAAATTAAATTTTTTAAAGAAATATGTGCCATCTGGAGAGATGGTCGAGATTTTATCTAATTTTGAAAATCTGTCAAGCCATACTATTCCACAATATTGGCGCGATGCATTTCAAACATCAGATTTTTCTAAAAGAAAACAAATAATTTTTGAGGAATGGAAAAAATATTTAGGAGTTGAGCTCAGTAATACAATCTCATATCTAGAAGAATTTTCAGAAGATATAGAACTTATCAAAATTGGAAGCAATTACTCATTGCTTTATTCAATTAGAACGTATCGAAGTAATAGCTTGGTTTTTTATGAGGGCAAAATGCCGATTTCGGACCAAGAGTTTACAGATCACTTTAATCAGTCCAAACTAGAACTTGACGGAAGTATCCGTGATTTCTATACACACATTCATGCAGGTTTTAATGATTTTACGAGTAAAAGTATGGGATTAGACGACCTAGATATGATTGAACCAATAGCAGATTATGATTGGGAATTTGATGAGCAGTTAACAGCTGATATTTCTTGTTATTACAATTTTTTTAGCAATGGTATGGGAACGTATCTCGTATTAGACTTGTCTAAACCAATAGATGAAGGAGGTGTATTTTGGTCAAAGGACGAGTTACCAGAAGAAGTATTAAACGAAATAGGAATTGAAGTTTTTGAATATGAAAAGTTTGAATACGAGAAGTTTGAATACGAGAAGTTTGAATATGAGAAATTTGAATATGAACAATTTGAATATGAGAAGCTTCATACGATATTCCTAAGACGAGGAGTAATTGGTGTAAATTGTGTAGGTTATATGTAGTTGTTAACCAAAAAATTACCAAAATTATAAAGCGCATAATCAAAGAATATTATAAAGTGAAAAAAATGTTTTTATTTTCGAAAGAAAAATTTAACTAATAATCAGGATTAGTATTAATCCACTGAATTTTTCAAAAAAGTTGGATGTTTTTTCATCGGTAGTTAAAATATTGAAACAGAAAAAGGATGGAATGATTTTCCATCCTTTTTTATATAGGAATAAATTGTTATTCCTGGGGGGGACAATTTTTATACTCTTCGAAAATCAAATTCAAACCGCGTCAACGTCGCCTTGGATTATATATGTGACTGACTTCGTCAGTCTTATCTACAACCTCAAAGCAGTGCTTTGAGCAACCTGCGGCTAGTTTGCTCTTTGATTTTCATTGAGTATTAATCTTTCTTACTTTTTAGTAAGAAGGCAGCCGAGAGGGCTAGGCTGAGACTTGCCATAAAGAGGAGAGGACTAGTTTGCTCACCAGTAGCTGGAAGTTGTTTTTCATTCGTAGAAGCTTTGTCATTGGCATCTTTTCTTTGAGCCAATGGTGTTGTAGTTTCTACCTTTGTTTCTTCTGTCTGGGCTGGCACTGGTTTAACAGTTGTACTCTCTGTCTTATAGACAATAGCATAGGTGTTCAGGTCAAGAGCGATAAACTCAAGATATTCATCTCGGATGGTGAATTCTTGTGATTTCAAGTCTTTTGTCGGAGTCAACTGATAGAGTTCTTGGACAGCACCTGAAACTGGTAAACGAACGAGTACAGCACCTTTTGGTTGAACTAGTTTGCCATCTTTATCCTTAAGTTGAAGGGTATAAGCATCGTATTTTTTGCTAAAGAGTTCTTTGTTTTCAACTTTTTGACTGTCAAGGTAGCTTGCTTCTTCGAGTTCAGTTGTTCCACTAATAACTTGAGCTCTTGTAGTCTTATCTTTCATTACTTTGAGTTTAAACTCAGGAAGTGTGATACTTGGTGCTTCTTGTTCACCCGCAGTACCGATAGGCTCAGTGTATTCAGGGATAACCACAGAAGGCGCTTCCTGGTCACCCGCAGTGCCGATAGGCTCAGTGTATTCAGGGATAACCACAGAAGGCGCTTCCTGGTCACCCGCAGTGCCGATAGGATCTGTGTATTCAGGGATAACCACAGAAGGCGCTTCCTGGTCACCTGCAGTGCCGATAGGCTCAGTGTATTCAGGAATTACTAGAGAAGGCGCTTCTTGGTCACCTGCAGTACCGATAGGCTCAGTGTATTCAGGGATAACCACAGAAGGCGCTTCCTGATCACCTGCAGTACCGATAGGCTCAGTGTATTCAGGAATTACCACAGAAGGCGCTTCTTGGTCACCTGCAGTACCGATAGGCTCAGTGTATTCAGGAATTACCACAGAAGGCGCTTCCTGGTCACCTGCAGTACCGATAGGCCCAGTATATTCAGGAATTACCACAGAAGGCGCTTCTTGGTCACCTGCAGTGCCGATAGGTTCAGTATATTCAGGAATTACCACAGAAGGCGCTTCCTGATCACCTGCAGTACCGATAGGCTCGGTGTATTCAGGGATAACCACAGAAGGCGCTTCCTGGTCACCTGCAGTACCGATAGGTTCAGTATATTCAGGAATTACTACAGAAGGCGCTTCTTGGTCACCTGCAGTACCGATAGGTTCAGTGTATTCAGGAATTACTACGGAAGGCGCTTCCTGATCTCCCGCAGTTCCAATAGGTTCAGTATATTCAGGAATTACCACAGAAGGCGCTTCCTGATCACCTGCAGTACCGATAGGCTCAGTGTATTCAGGAATTACCACAGAAGGTGCTTCTTGGTCACCTGCAGTGCCGATAGGATCTGTGTACTCAGGAATGGTTACAACTGGAGCAGGCTCATCCCCTTTACTTGTAAGGATTTTTTCTTCAACTGGAGCAGTTTCGTCCTTAGGAAAGACAGTTACAACAGGACTAGTCGTTGTTGTACCTTGGATGGCATATGCTTCTATCGGATTGCCTGCTTTACGATCTGTAGCCTCAGGAATATCTAGTTGGACCTTGTTGTCCTTAATGGTTAATACTGTTTGTTCGCCTGATGTGACAAGATGGTCATCATCGACTTTTCTGAGTAGGAGAGGATCTTTGATGCCAGGGAAGGTCACAGCGATAGCATCCCAATTACCAGCTGGTAAGGTTAGAGTAACAGTCTTGTCTTCTTTCTTAACGGCTTCAAGGCTTGGACTATCGAGTGACACGGACGGAGCTTTTAAGATATCAAAGGAATCAAGAGAAACTTTCTTTCGTCCTTGGGGAGAATTCGGATCTACTTTCAAAGTAAGAACGTGATCGCCATCTGCTAGATTGGTAAATTCGCCAATTAATGCACCTTTTTCAGTCGCTCCTGGAGTGTAGAAGTCAAGAGCTGGCATCTCTTTTCCATCCAGTGTGACAAGTGCCTTGCCTAGTGATGCTGTTTTTAATCCATAGATTCGGATACCTGTTCCAGAGAATGGAATGGTTGCAGTGGCTTCAGAAGCGAGGCTATCATCAGCGTTGATGTCAGCGTATTTTTCTGTAGAAGCATAGAGTTCTGCATCGCTCCAATCCTTAAACATGGAACCATACTGGATACGAGGGTCACGGTCGTCGATCTTCTCAACAGCTTCTCCTTGTCCTGGGAAGACTTTGAAGTAATCGAGAGAAATTTTTGCACGCTCATTGGCACGTCCTTTGTGCTCGCGCTTAACAGTGATGGTCATCAAATGAGGACCTGAGGATAGATTTGTGTAACGTCCTATTAATACCCCCTTTTCAGTTGCTCCTGCTGTATAGAAGTCAAGTTCTCCAACAGATTTACCATCGATTTTAACGTCAGCAAGTCCCAATTGAGATGACTTGAGACCGTAGATTTCAATACCAGGTCCATTGAATGGAATGGTTGCAGTCGCATCTTTATCAGAGTAATTTCCATTTGAGATATCAGCGTATTTCTCTGTTCCACCAAATAGTTCTGTGTCAGACCAATTTCCAAAGGCAGAGCCGTACTGGATGCGTTTGTCACGGTCATCTACTAACTCACTAAAGGCATCAATAGAAGCAGCATCTGAAACTGGTGTTGAACGTTCGCCCATCATAGCTTTAACAGTATAGGTATAGGCATGGCTAGAATCAATTGAGCGATCGATAAAGTGAGTTTGGTTGGTGATAAACTCACGTAGGCTAGAAGCTTGGCTATTTTCATCCTTGCTTTCTCGTTGGATGACATAATGACTTGCTCCCTTGACTGGGTTAAAGTCAAGTTCAGCCGTCATGGCATCTTTTCGAAGGGCTGATAAGCGAGTCACACGTCCAGGGAAGTTTTCAAATGTAATGACGTCGCCTTTTTGAGTAGCAAGCTGAATACGGTTATCTTTGATACGGGTAGCTTGGACTTCCTTACCATTAATCTTAATCAAAGTTGCTTCAATATTTGGATAGTCTACAACCAAATCTCCACCAACATTTGAAAGGAAGGTGAGGGATTCAAGATTCTTTTCTTGCCATTTCATGCTGACTTCAAAGTTGCCACGTGCTACAAGACCAGAAACTTGCCCGTCTTTCCAAGCATCTGGAAGGGCTGGTAATGGGGCAATGTAGCCTGTGTGAGATTGAAGGAGCATTTCAGCCATACCGCTGGTTGCACCAAAGTTTCCATCGATTTGGAAAGGCGCGTGGGTATCCCAGAGGTTTTCTAGGGTTGAAGATCTGAGCTGTTCAGCCAACAAACGGTGGGCACGATTTCCATCTAGGAGACGAGCCCAAAGGTTGATTTTATTAGCCTTAGACCATCCAGTACCACCATCTCCACGGTGATTCAAGCTAGCACGCGCAGCCTCAAGGTACTCAGGTTGATCCTTGCTAAATAGGGTACCAGGGAAGAGTCCGACCAGATGAGAAACGTGACGGTGGTGATTCTCAATGCCTTCGTTGGTGAATTGAGGGCTGTCTTCCTCAAACCACTCCTTGATACGACCATCTTGGTTGATATGAAGTGGTTTTAACTTATCAAATTTAGCCTTAACTTCTGTTACAAGGTCTTGATCCACTTTCAGATGGTTGGCCACTTCCATGTAGTCGTGGAATAACTGCCAAACTAGAGACTGGTCGAAGGTATTCCCGATAGTGATAGTTCCATGCTCTGGTGAGTAGGATGGAGAAGATACCCAACGGTCACTTGCTTGATCATAATGCAGGAAGGAATTCCAGAACTTAGCAGTTTCCTTGAGCATTGGATAAATCTTTTCTTTGAGATAGGTCTCGTCCTTGGTGAATTTATAGTAGTCGTAGACGTTCTGCATCATCCAAGCATTGGCAGCAGGAGACCAGCCCCAATAGTAATTCCAACCAGGAGTTGTCCAGCCAAATGGCGTTGCTTGGGTATGAACCAACCAACCATTTTCTTGTCCTTCTTTGGATTCAATACCAGCGTATTCCTTGGCAGCGATACGGCCATAGTAGCGCATATCATCAATATAATTGATCATTGGCTTGGCAGTTTCTGCAAGATTGCTCATGTAGGCAGGCCAGTAGTTCATCTGTAGGTTGACATTGAGGTGATAGTCAGAGTTCCAGGGTGGATTATCTACAGCGTTCCAGACTCCTTGCAAGTTGGCAGGAAGGGCATCAGTCCGGTCACGAGAAGAACTGATGAGGAGGTAACGTCCGTACTGGAAGAAGAGTTCTTCTAGCTTTTGGCCTTTTGTTGGATTATAAGTTTGAAGAGCATCTTTTGTAGTTTGATTAGACTTACTACCACCGAGGTTTAATTGAACACGATTGAAAAGGCTTTGGTAATCCTTGATGTGATCATTTTTCAGACTTTCATAGTCTTTTGCCTTGGCAGCATCTACGATAGATTTGACAGTTTTTTCTACATCAATATCTTTGCGGTAATTGGTTTTTGGATTTTGAGCAAAATTAGTCTTGGCACTGAGTAAAAGGGTCGCATAGCTTGCTCCTGTAACGGTCAAATAACCATCTTGAGCAGTGACTTGTCCGTCAGTCTTGATACCAAGATAAGAGGCAAATTGAAGGCCGTTATCTTTAACAGTACCCTTGAGCAAAATACCATTAGAATCTACACTGACAGTCCCTTTTTTGTAATTAGAATTATCCCAAGAATACTGTCCATTAGCAATTAGGTCTTCTGTTAAGCTATTCCAAAGCGTAAAATCAAGGGTCTTATCCCCTTTTTTACTCAAGTGAGTGACAGTAACATCGTCTGGGAAGCTAGAGAAGGTCTCGCGTTTGAAGCTTGTCCCGTCTTGGGTATACGAGGTAGTTGTGATAGCTTCAGAAATATCCAAGCCACGGTAGTAGTCGGTAACATTCTCCAAGCCTTTCTTTTGGTTATTGAAGACCATAAAGACATCACCGAAGGCTAGGTAGCGGCCATATTGGGCATTATTAGGCCCAACGAGATTTCTTTCAGCTAGGCGTTTTGCTTTTTGACGGTCTCCGTCTTCTAAGGCCTTACGGATTTCAGCTAAGACTTTGTAGCGATCTTTGTAGTTTCCACCGTTGTAGTCTTGACTATCTGGCTGTGGGCCTCCAGACCAAAGGGTTTTTTCATTGTACTGGATTCTTTCTTCACCAATCAAACCAAAGACTTTGGCACCCATTTCTCCGTTTCCGACTGGAAGGGCTTGTTTTTCCCATCCGTCATAGGAAGGAGCAGTTGGTTGGTTGTAATGTAGTTCGTAATGTTCTTGCTTGTTCACAGGAAGTTCTGGTTTCTCGCTCTCCTTATTTTCAGCAGGGGCGGTAGCTGTCGTTGTATCTGACTGACTACTTGTTTGAGGTAATTCTGGTTCTGCGATGGTTTGCTTCTCAGATGATTCAGCTATAGGCTGAGTCTCTGTGTTAGAAGCAACAACTTCCTCAACTTTCGTATCCGGTTTAGCCGAGGTTTCAGTAATTGTTGCCTCACTTTCCGGAATCTCGATACCATCAGCAGCCACACCCTGTGCTGCTAAAAAAACAGCTCCTAGTAAAACAGAGGCAGCTCCGATGCTCAATTTTCGGATGCTATACTTGCAGGATTTTTCCCAATATCTTTTATCCACAAAATTCTCCTTTCTCATGTTTGGAAGCGCATACATTTTATTGTAAAAAAATAAGTCTTCAGAAATATATGTGATTTTTTCGGATAATCTTAATATAACAAATAAATGGAATTATTGCAAGGGCTTTCAAGGAAAATGGACTTATTTTACTAAGTTTTACTAAGTATGAAGTATTTGCTAATTACTTAGGAAATCACAGTGGATGTAAGCGTAAATCAAACTAGTCAGGCGGGGGACTTTATGGTATAATATAGAAGACCCAAAAAGAAACAGGAGAAATATTATGGATCTTATTTTAGCAATTGTCTTGATTGTTTTAGCTTTTCTAGGGGGAGCTCTTGGAGGTATGTACTTGGTGCGCAAGCAAATCGAAAAAGAATTTGCGGACAATCCACGTTTGAATGCAGAAGCAGTTCGTACCCTTTTGAGCGCAAACGGTCAAAAGCCTAGTGAAGCTAAGGTACAACAAGTTTACCACCAAATCATCCGCCAACAAAAAGCAGCTCTCGCAAACAGCAAAAAGAAAAAATAAAAGCTCTTTTGAACTATAAATAGGAAAAGTCTGGGATGAAAGTTCCAGACTTCTCACTATATTTGACTTATATTTAAGGATAAGACTTTTTCCTTGCATTCTATTGATATTTGATTATGATTAAGAGGGAGACAGTTGGAAATTTGCCAGTCTGTCAGCGCTTTAACTAAGAGATGTAATCATAATGAACTATCAATCAGAAAAAGTACTAGAAAGAAGACTGTATGGATAATCGACCAATTGGTTTTTTGGATTCGGGTGTCGGGGGCTTGACGGTTGTGCGTGAGCTCATGCGCCAGCTTCCCCATGAAGAAATCGTCTATATTGGAGATTCGGCGCGGGCACCTTACGGGCCCCGTCCTGCTGAGCAAATTCGTGAATATACTTGGCAGTTGGTCAACTTTCTCTTGACCAAGGATGTCAAGATGATTGTCATTGCTTGTAATACTGCGACTGCGGTCGTCTGGGAAGAAATCAAGGCTCAACTAGATATTCCCGTCCTAGGTGTGATATTGCCTGGTGCTTCGGCAGCCATCAAGTCCAGTCAAGGTGGGAAAATCGGAGTCATTGGAACGCCCATGACGGTACAATCAGACATCTACCGTCAGAAAATTCATGATCTGGATCCGGACTTACAGGTGGAGAGTTTGGCCTGTCCTAAATTTGCCCCCTTGGTGGAGTCTGGTGCCTTATCAACTAGTGTAACCAAGAAAGTGGTTTATGAAACCCTGCGTCCCTTGGTTGGAAAGGTGGATAGCCTGATTTTGGGTTGTACCCATTATCCGCTTCTTCGTCCCATCATTCAAAATGTGATGGGACCAGATGTAAAACTCATCGATAGTGGAGCCGAGTGCGTGCGGGACATCTCAGTCTTGCTCAATTATTTTGAAATCAATCGTAGCCGTGATGCAGGCCCGCTACAACACCGTTTTTACACAACAGCAAATAGTCAGAGTTTTGCCCAGATTGGTGCAGAATGGCTGGAAAAAGAGATTCATGTGGAGCATGTAACATTATGACAAATAAAATTTATGAATACAAGGACGACCAGGACTGGTATGTCGGGTCCTACAGTGTTTTTGGCGGCATTCGGACTTTGACGGATGATGAGTTAAACTTTCCTCTGTTCCAATTTGCCAAAATATTTGGAGATGAGGAGCGAGGCTTTCCACTTTCAGTCACCGTTTTACGCTACGGTTCTCCCTATCGTTTATTGTCCTTTGTGGTAGATATACTTAACCAAGAAATGGGACGAAATTTGGAAGTCATTCAACGTCAGGGGGGGTTGCTCTTAGTTGAAAATGGGCAACTCTTGTATGTTGAATTGCCTAAAGAAGGGGTTAATGTCCAAGATTTCTTTGAGACTAACAAGGTCAGAGAAACCCTGTTGATTGCGACTCGTAACGAAGGTAAGACCAAGGAATTTCGAGCTATCTTTGACAAACTTGGTTATGATGTGGAGAACCTTAATGACTATCCAGACCTACCTGAAGTAGCAGAAACAGGAATGACCTTTGAAGAAAATGCTCGCCTTAAGGCAGAAACGATCTCTAAATTGACAGGCAAGATGGTTCTGGCGGATGATTCTGGTCTTAAAGTTGATGTTCTGGGTGGTTTGCCAGGCGTTTGGTCAGCTCGATTTGCAGGAGTTGGAGCTACTGACCGTGAAAATAATGCCAAACTCTTGCACGAATTGGCTATGGTCTTTGAACTCAAGGACCGTTCGGCACAATTCCATACAACCCTGGTCGTGGCTAGCCCAGGTAAGGAAAGTTTGGTGGTCGAAGCTGATTGGCCAGGCTACATTAACTTTGAACCTAAGGGTGAAAATGGTTTTGGCTATGATCCTCTTTTCCTAGTAGGAGAAACAGGCAAGTCATCAGCTGAATTAACCCTCGAAGAAAAAAATAGTCAATCCCACCGTGCCTTAGCGGTTAAGAAACTTTTGGAGGTATTTCCATCATGGCAAAGCAAACCATCATTGTAATGAGTGACTCCCATGGAGATAGCTTGATTGTGGAAGAAATTCGTGACCGCTATCTGGGTAAAGTTGATGCCATTTTTCACGATGGAGACTCAGAACTTCGTCCCGATTCACCCCTCTGGGAGGGCATTCAGGTCGTCAAAGGCAACATGGACTTTTATGCAGGTTACCCAGAACGCTTGGTGACTCAACTAGGTCCTACCAAGATCATCCAGACCCATGGACACTTATTTGATATTAACTTCAATTTCCAAAAGCTTGATTTCTGGGCGCAGGAAGAAGATGCAGATATCTGTCTCTATGGTCACTTGCATGTGCCAAATGCTTGGATGGAAGGGAAGACCCTCTTTCTAAATCCAGGTTCTATCAGCCAACCACGTGGAACCATCAGAGAATGCCTCTATGCCCGTGTAGAGATTGATGATAGCTACTATAAAGTAGACTTTTTGACACGTGACCATGAGGTGTATCCAGGCTTATCCAAGGAGTTTGCTCGATGATTGCCAAAGAGTTTGAACAGTTTTTACTGGAGCAAGAGGAAACCTTTTTGACTCCTGCTGAAAATTTGGCTGTACTCATTGATAGCCACAATGCAGATCATGCAATTCTCCTCCTTAGCCAGATGACCTATACCAGAGTGCCAGTAGTGACTGATGAGAAAGAATTTGTCGGAACCATTGGACTTAGAGACATTTTGGCCTACCAAATGGAGCAAGGCTTGAGCCAAGAGACCATGGCAGATACGGACATTGTACATATGACCAAAAAGGATGTAGCAGTTGTGGAGCCAGACTATCGCCTCACGGATGTTTTGCACAAGCTAGTGGACGAGTCTTTCCTACCAGTCGTTGACAAGGATGGTTTCTTCCAAGGCATTATCACACGGAAATCAATCCTTAAGGCTGTCAATGCCCTCTTGCATGACTTTAGTAAGGAATATGAGATTCGAAGCAAATGAGAGAATGGATAATCGCATTTTTAGATGAAAAACAAGGCTTGTCCAGTAATTCCAAGCAGTCTTACAAGTATGATCTTGAGCAATTTTTAGACATTGTAGGCGAGCGGATTTCTGAGACCAGTCTCAAGATTTATCAAGCTCAACTATCAAATTTAAAAATCAGTGCTCAAAAGCGTAAGGTTTCTGCTTGCAATCAATTTCTTTACTTTTTATACCAGAAGGGGGAAATTGGTACCTTTTATCGTTTAGAATTGCCAAAACAGGCTGAGAAAAAGCAAGTTCAGTCAGAACTTTTAGACCTCAGTTCTTTCTGGCAAGAAAGTTCCTATCCAGAGGGACGCTTACTGGCGCTCCTCATCTTGGAAATGGGACTCTTGCCAAGCGAGATTTTAACTCTAAAGGTTGCGGATATCAATCTGGATTTTCAAGTTTTGAGAATCAAGAAGGCTTCCCAACAGAGAATTGTAGCTATCCCCACGCGCTTGCTTCCAGAACTGGCTCCCTTGATGGACCAGACCTATATTTTTGAAAAGTCTGGCAAAGCCTACTCGCGTCAGTGGGCCTTTCGACAGTTAGAAGCCTTTCTAAAAGAAAGAGGTTTCCCAGAATTATCCGCTCAAGGACTGAGAGAACAGTTTATTTTGAGACAGATGGAAAAAAAGGTTGACTTGTATGAAATTGCTAAAAAGCTAGGATTAAAGACAGTCATGACCTTAGAAAAATACAGATAATGGATATTAAATTAAAAGATTTTGAAGGGCCTCTAGATCTTCTATTACACTTGGTTTCCAAGTACCAGATGGATATCTATGATGTGCCTATTACAGAAGTTATCGAGCAGTACCTAGCCTATGTGTCAACCTTACAGGTCATGCGCCTCGAAGTAGCAGGTGAGTATATGGTGATGGCTAGTCAACTCATGCTCATAAAGAGTCGCAAGCTCTTGCCAAAGGTTGCAGAAGTGACAGATTTAGAAGATGATCTTGAACAGGATCTCCTTTCTCAGATCGAAGAATACCGCAAGTTCAAGCTCTTGGGAGAGCAGTTGGAAGTTAAGCACCAAGAACGAGCTCGATATTACTCAAAAGCTCCGACAGAGTTGATATACGAGGATGCAGAACTTGTGCACGATAAGACAACAATCGACCTTTTCTTAGCCTTTTCAACTTTGTTAGCTAAGAAAAAAGAAGAATTTTCCAAAAGTCACACAACCATTTTACGCGATGAATACAAGATTGAAGATATGATGGTCATCGTCCAAGAAGCCTTGGTTGAAGGTCAACAACTATGTCTGCAGGATTTGTTTAAAGAAACCAAGGATTTACAAGAGATTATTACACTCTTTTTAGCAACCTTGGAGTTGATAAAAACCCAAGAAATTCTCTTGATCCAGGAAGAGAGTTTCGGAGATATCTATCTCATGAAAAAGAAAGAAGAAAATCAAGTAGAACAAAGTCAGGCTTGATAGAGAGGAAATATGAGTACTTTAGCAGAAATAGAAGCACTCCTCTTTGTAGCGGGTGAAGATGGGATTAGGATTCGTCAATTGGCTGAACTCCTCTCACTACCTCCAACAGGTATTCAGCAGAGTCTAGAAAAATTAGCCAAAAAGTATGAAAAAGACCAGGATTCTAGTCTGGCCCTGATTGAGACAGGTGGTGCCTACAGATTGGTAACAAAGCCTCAATTTGCAGCTATTTTGAAAGAATATTCTAAGGCGCCCATCAACCAGAGTCTATCTCGAGCTGCGCTAGAAACCTTGTCCATCATTGCTTATAAGCAGCCTATCACACGGATAGAGATTGATGCCATTCGTGGGGTCAACTCTAGCGGTGCTCTAGCTAAGTTGCAGGCCTTTGACTTGATACGAGAAGATGGGAAAAAAGAAGTTCTTGGACGACCTAATCTCTATGTAACGACGGATTATTTTCTAGATTACATGGGTATTAACCATTTGGAAGAATTGCCCGTGATTGATGAGCTTGACATTCAAGCACAAGAAAGCCAATTATTTGGTGAAAGGATAGAAGAAGATGAGAATCAATAAATATATTGCCCACGCTGGTGTGGCCAGTAGGAGAAAAGCAGAGGAGTTGATCAAGCAAGGCTTGGTGACTGTTAACGGTCAGGTGGTACGTGAATTAGCGACGACTATCAAGTCTGGTGACAAGGTAGAAGTTGAAGGTCAACCCATCTACAACGAAGAAAAGGTCTATTATCTGCTCAATAAACCACGTGGTGTGATTTCCAGTGTAACGGACGACAAGGGCCGCAAGACTGTTGTGGACCTCTTGCCTAATGTGAAAGAGCGTATCTACCCTGTGGGACGTTTGGACTGGGACACATCAGGTGTATTGATTTTGACCAATGATGGTGACTTTACAGATGAGATGATTCACCCTCGTAATGAGATCGACAAGGTATATGTTGCGCGTGTTAAAGGTGTAGCTAACAAGGAAAACCTCCGCCCCTTAACTCGTGGCCTTGAGATTGATGGTAAGAAAACTAAGCCAGCGGTTTATGAAATTCTCAAGGTAGATCCAGTCAAAAACCGTTCTGTAGTACAGCTGACCATTCATGAAGGGCGTAACCATCAGGTTAAAAAGATGTTTGAAGCTGTTGGGCTTCAAGTGGATAAGTTGTCTCGGACACGTTTTGGACACTTAGACTTGACAGGACTTCGTCCAGGAGAATCACGCCGTCTCAATAAAAAAGAAATCAGCCAACTACACACCATGGCTGTAACCAAGAAATAATGAAACGAATTTTAATAGCGCCTGTGCGCTTTTACCAACGGTTTATCTCACCAGCCTTTCCACCGTCTTGCAGATTTGAGCCCAGCTGTTCAAACTATATGATTCAGGCTATTGAAAAACATGGATTCAAGGGAGTTTTGATGGGCTTGGCTAGGATATTACGTTGCCATCCCTGGTCTGAAACGGGTAAAGATCCAGTACCAGACTACTTTTCATTAAAGCGAAATACAAGATAAAATTGGCTCCTAATGTATAAAACACAGATAGATGATACTTGGTATTTATCAAGTGCCATCTATCTGTGTTTTTATTTATTATTGATGTTTCTGTTATTTATTCCAAAATGTTTTTGCCTTCTTTAACACGCCAATGATAATCCGATAAAATAATATCTTTTAGAGAGTGACTAGCTTCCCAATCAAGATATTTTTTAGCTTTTGAGGCATCTGCAAGGACGCTAGCTGGATCCCCAGCACGGCGAGCAACAATTTCGTGTGGGATTTCTTGATTAAGTAATTCTTCAGCAGTTTTAAAGATTTCTTTGACGGTATAACCTTTTTCAGTTCCTAAGTTAAAGATTTGAGAAGAACTAGTTTCTTGGAATAGGTAATCCATCCCTTTAACATGGGCTTGTGCAAGATCTAAAACATGGATGTAATCTCGAATACATGAACCATCGCGCGTATCGTAGTCATCTCCAAATATTTTCAGGCTATCATTTTGTCCCAATGCAGTCTTATTGATATTCGGAATGATGTGAGTTGGATTTTTTACACGGAGACCATTTGAAGCATCCATTTCTGCACCAGCTACATTGAAATAGCGGAAAATGACATATTTCCAATCATAGCGATTAGCCATCCAGTAAATCATTCGTTCGCCCATCAATTTTGTTTCTGCATAAGGGTTGACAGGGTCGAGCAAGGTATCTTCAGTCGCTGGCTTGTCAATACAGTTATTACCATAGAGGGAAGCAGTTGAAGAGAACATGATTTTTTGAATACCAACTTCAGATAAGACTTTAAGAACTTGGTTCATGCCAGCAACATTGGCAGTGAAGTATTTGCTTGGGTTTTCAATGCTTTCGCTAACAACAATTTCACCTGCACAATGCAGAACTGCATCAATTTTATTTTCTTCCAAGTAGGCTTTTAAGGCACTAGCATCATAAACGTCAAGTTGTTTAAAGTTTGCACGATTATCTACAGCTGAACGGTGTCCTGTAGAAAGGTTATCTAGGACATGAACCTGATATCCAGCATTTAAAAGAGCTTTGACAGTATGTGAGCCAATGTAGCCAGCTCCGCCTGTAACAAGAATTGTTTTAGTCATGATTTTTCCTTTTTCTAATTTTGTTCTATTTTAAAAAATGTAGAAGAAAAAGTCAAATATTTTTTATAGTTTCATAAAAGTAAAGACGTCGGTGTTATAATTTTTTTAGGCCTTCCCTCATATACAAGGGAATACCATTTTTTCTACTTAGAAAATAAGATATGATTTGTAGAAAGCAGAATAAGATACAAATTTAGAAATCCACCTTTCCACTACCTTTCTCCTATAAAAAGTGGTAAAATGGTTGAAAGAAAGAAGGGATAGAAATGACAACATTATTTTCTAAAATCAAAGAAGTAACAGAACTTTCTGCTATCTCAGGTCATGAAGCACCTGTACGCGCTTATCTTCGTGAGAAGATAACTCCTCACGTTGATGAAGTAGTGACTGATGGCCTAGGTGGTATTTTTGGTATCAAACATTCAGAAGTTGCGAATGCACCTCGAGTCTTGGTGGCATCTCACATGGATGAAGTTGGTTTTATGGTGAGTGAAATCAAACCAGACGGAACCTTCCGAGTAGTTGAAATTGGCGGTTGGAATCCTATGGTTGTCAGCAGCCAACGATTTAAACTCTTTACGCGCCAAGGACGTGAAATTCCAGTCATCTCAGGTTCAGTACCTCCACATTTGACTCGTGGCACAGGTGGCCCAACCATGCCAGCTGTTTCAGATATCGTCTTTGATGGTGGTTTTGCGGATAAGGCTGAGGCTGAAAGTTTTGGTATCCGCCCAGGAGATACCATCGTTCCAGATAGCAGCGCAATCCTAACAGCTAACGAAAAAAATATCATCTCCAAAGCTTGGGATAACCGTTACGGAGTTCTCATGGTTAGTGAGTTGGCAGAAAACTTATCAGGTCAAAAACTAGGCAATGAACTTTATCTTGGTGCCAATGTCCAAGAAGAAGTCGGACTTCGCGGTGCTCATACCTCAACAACCAAATTTGATCCAGAAGTATTCCTTGCTGTGGATTGCTCACCAGCAGGTGATGTTTATGGTGGTCAAGGTAAGATTGGTGATGGAACCTTGATTCGTTTCTACGATCCAGGTCACTTGCTTCTCCCAGGTATGAAGGATTTCCTTTTAACGACAGCTGAAGAAGCTGGAATCAAGTACCAATACTACTGTGGAAAAGGTGGAACTGACGCAGGTGCAGCTCATCTGAAAAATGGTGGTGTCCCATCAACAACAATCGGTGTTTGTGCCCGTTATATCCACTCTCACCAAACCCTTTATGCAATGGACGATTTCCTTGAAGCTCAAGCTTTCTTACAAGCCTTGGTTAAAAAATTGGATCGTTCTACAGTAGATTTGATTAAAAATTATTAAACAGAAAAGATGGAGGTAATAGGGATGGAAGAGCCAAACCTAGAAACCTTGATTCGGGATCTTTATAATAATGCCCGTCAAAACCTGAGTGAAGATCTAGTGCATGCACTTGTAGAGACTGCTAAGCAGTTGCCCGGCACCAATGAGCGCTTGCTTGCAGTCCGACTTTCAGGGCTAGTCACACTTGAACTACTCAAGAATCCCAAGACCCCAGCGCCAGAGTTAGTCAATCTGGCCCGCTTTATCAAAAAGGAAGAAGCGAGATACAGGGGTGCAGCCGCATCTTCCTTTATGATTGGAGAGCTATTTAAAATGCTTTGATTCGAAAGAATCAAAGCATTTTTTTCGTTTTAAATTTGTTCTGCCAAAACCTTTTCAGCAAGGTTCATAGCGTGGTCTGATACACGAGTGTAGTGTGAAATAATATCGATAAAGTTGACACCTGCTTGGGTAGAACATTCTCCGTTATTTAGACGTTTGATGTGAGTCTTACGAAGGACACGTTCCATGTTGTTGATGTCTTCGTGTCGCTCGATAAGAGCTTGAGCTTTCTCGAGGTCGTTGTTTTCTACACTCTCAAGAGCATCTTTGACGAAATCACTAGTTTTAAGATAAATCTCTGCTAGTTCTTCTAAGGCAGCCTCAGAGAATTGAACATTCTTGCGTTGCAAGTAATCGTTAAGATTGAGCAGGGCTTCTGCGTGGTCTCCGATACGTTCCAAGTCTCGTGAAGAGTCAAGGATATTTGTTAAGACTTCACTCTCTTTTTGGCTCAAAGCTTCACCAGATAAACTAATGAGGTAACGAGTCAATTTTTCATCAATGGTATTGATAGCTTCTTCAGTCTTATGTCCCTTTTCTGCAACTTTTTCATTAGAGTTAATAATATAGTCATAAGAGAGGTCAAAGGCTTTCGCAGCATAATTACCTAGATGTAGAAGTTCTTTTTTAGCATTTCCAAGAGCGATAGATGGAGCTTGTTTGATCAGTTGCTCATCAAGGTAAAGTGGCTCGTATTTGACAACTTCGTCTTCTCCAGGGATAAGTTTGGTTACCATGAAGGCAAGAGCTCCGATGAATGGAAACTGAATGATTGTATTGGTAATGTTGAAGGTTCCGTGGGCGAAGGCAATGGTCATTTCTGGAGCTAGATTTAAGAAGCTCTCAAACCATTGGATTAAGCCTGTAAATGGAACGAGGAAGATAATACAGATAACAGTCCCGATAACGTTAAAGGCCACATGAGCTGCTGCCACACGTTTGGCTGCAATATTAGCACCCAAGGAAGCGATAATAGCAGTGATAGTAGTTCCGATGTTATCTCCAAAGAGAACTGGTAGGGCACCCTGAAGGTCAATCAGATTGCTAGCGTAGAGATTTTGTAGGATCCCGATGGTCGCTGAGGAGGCTTGAATCAGAAGGGTTAAACCTGTTCCGACAAGAACACCCAAGATTGGATTTTTACTCAGTTCTACCATGTAGTCTTTAAAGACTTGTAAATCCTTAAGGGGTTCCATTGCACCACTCATTAGATTGAGGGCGAAGAAGATACCACCGACACCAAAGATGATTCGTCCGATGTTATTGATGGTTCTATTTTTTGTGAAGAAGAGACAGACTGCTCCGAGAAAGAGCATAGGTAATGCGTAGTCTCCCAATTTAAAACCAATGATAAAGGATGTGACAGTTGTCCCGATATTGGCCCCCATGACAATCCCGATAGCCTGACGTAGGGTCAAAAGTCCCGCACTGACCAGACCAACCGTAATAACTGTAACCCCTGAACTAGACTGAATCAGGGCAGTCATTCCAATACCTACCAGAATACCAAAGAAAGGATTGCTGGTATATTTGTCAATGTAATATCGAAGACGATCTCCAGCTGCTTGTTGCAAACCGTCCCCCATGGTCTTGATACTATATAAGAATAGTCCCAGACCACCTAAAAAGTGAAATGCAATTTCCTGCCAATTAATGGACATTTTCTTTTTCCTCCGAAAAATAATCGCGGAATCTCTCCCATTCTATTTTAAAGGATAAAAGTAAATCTAACAAGTAGTAAATGCTCTTTTTTGAGAAAAATGTTGATTTTATTCGAAAAATGGCAGATGATTGTCTAATTTATATTAATTCTTCACTTCTTTATAGTTCTTGAAGGGCTAGTGTTGACTCTTTTTCTAAATATCGTAAAATAAAAACGACCTGTTCTGTGTATTTTTGGAACAGCTACTTTTTTAATTCAAAAATAAAGCGCTTACTTTCAGGAGAAAGTCAAAGGAGAAAAAGATGAAGAATCCATTTTTTGAAAAACGTTGTCGCTATAGTATTCGAAAATTATCAGTGGGTGCCTGCTCTTTGATGATTGGTTCGGTTTTATTTGCCAACCAAGCTTTAGCAGAAGAAGTTGCAATCCCAGCGAACGAAACAAGGACTACTGCTGTGACTACAGAGCAAGCATCGCCTGCCACATCAGAGCAACCAACTACAGCTTCACCTGAGGTATTAAAGCAGTTGGAAGAGACAGAAAACAAGGTTAGTGAACAACCTATTTCAGAAGAAAAACCAACATTGGACCAATTGACTGCAGCTGATAAGGAAGTAGCTAGTCCGGTTGCTGAAGCGCCTAAGGCTGAAGAAACACCTGTAGCTACAGAAAATAAGGCTAAAGAAGCACCTGTGGCTACAGAAAATAAGGCTGAAGAGAAAGCAACTGTTTCAGATGTTCCTAAGAAAGAAGAAAAAAGTCTTCGACCAAAAGAAATTAAGTTTGACACTTGGGAAGATTTGTTGAAATGGGAACCGGGTGCCCGTGAAGACGATGCTATTAATCGTTCTTCAGTTGAATTGGCTAAACGTTACCGTGGGCATGTAGTCAACGAAAAAGCCAATAAGGATGCCAAGGTTGAAGCTCTTGCCAATACCAACTCTAAGGCTAAAGACCACGCTTCTGTAGGTGGTGAAGAGTTTAAAGCCTATGCTTTTGACTACTGGCAATACTTGAATTCAATGGTCTTCTGGGAAGGGCTCGTTCCAACTCCGGACGTGATTGATGCTGGTCACCGTAATGGTGTCCCTGTATTGGGTACACTCTTCTTCAACTGGTCTAATAGTATTGCAGACCAAGAAAAATTTGCCGAAGCCCTTAAACAAGATGAAGACGGAACTTTCCCTATCGCTCGTAAGTTGGTTGATTTGGCTAAATACTATGGATTTGATGGATATTTTATCAACCAAGAAACAACAGGAGATATCGTAACGCCTCTTGGTAAGAAAATGCGTGACTTCATGCTCTATACCAAGGAATATTCGGCTCAAGTCAATCATCCAGTGAAATATTCTTGGTATGATGCCATGACCTATGAATATGGTCGTTATCATGAAGATGGTTTGGGTGAATACAATTACCAATTCATGGAAAAAGAGGGAGACAAGGTTCCTGCGGATCACTTCTTTGCCAACTTTAACTGGACCAAAGAGAAAAATGACTACTCTGTAACTATGGCCAAATGGCTTGGACGTAGTCAGTACGATGTCTTTGCAGGTTTGGAATTGCAACAAGGTGGTTCTTACAAGACAAAAGTGAAATGGGATGCCCTTCTAGATGAAAATGGCAAGCTCCGCTTATCACTTGGACTCTTTGCTCCAGATACAATTACTAGTCTTGGTAAGACAGGCGAAGACTATCACAAGAATGAAAATATCTTCTTTACAGGTTACCAAGGAGATCCAACTGGTCAAAAACCAGATGACAAGGACTGGTACGGAATTGCCAACCTTGTAGCTGACCGTACACCAGCAGTTGGACGTACTTTTACAACATCCTTTAACACAGGACATGGTAAGAAATGGTTTGTAGACGGTAAAGTCTCTAAGGATTCTGAATGGAACTATCGTTCTGTATCAGGTATCTTGCCTACATGGCGCTGGTGGCAAACTTCATCAGGTGCTAAACTTCAAGCTGACTATGACTTTGAAGATGCCTACAATGGTGGTAACTCACTCAAATTTGCGGGTGATTTAGCTGAAAATACCAACCAAGATGTTCGTCTCTACTCTACAAAACTGGAAGTAACAGATAAAACAAAACTTCGTGTCGCTCATAAAGGTGGTAAGGGAAGCAAGGTCTATGTAGAGTTTGCGACTCAGAAAAACTATACTTATGGTGGAGAGCATGCTCGTAAAGAACTGACTCTATCTGACGATTGGACAAAAGATGAATTTGATTTGAGTGCCTTGGCAGGTCAGACCATTTACGGTATCAAGCTCACTTTTGAAAATACTGCTGCTCTTAAGGGCTATCAATTTAACTTGGGTGAGTTGACAGTAACAGATAATCAAGAGGCACCTCAAGCACCAACGGCTCTTAAAGTAGCTAAACAATCCCTTAAAAATGCCCAAGAAGCAGAAGCTATTGTCCAATTTACTGGAAATAAAGATGCTGACTTCTATGAAGTTTATGAGAAGGATGGCGATGCTTGGCGCCTATTGACAGGTTCATCTGCAACTACGATCTACCTACCAAAAGTTAGCCGTTCAGCTAGTGCAACTGGTACTAGTCAGGAGTTGAAGGTTGTCGCAGTTGGTAAGAATGGCCTTCGTTCTGAAGCAGCAACTACAAACTTTGAGTGGGGAATGACTGTCCAAGACACAAGTCTTCCAAGACCATTAGCAGAAAATATCGTTCCAGGAGCGACTGTTATCGGAAGTACCTTCCCAGACACAGAAGGTGGCGAAGGTATCGAAGGTATGTTGAATGGAACTATCACTAGTCTATCTGACAAATGGTCTTCTGCTCAGTTGAGTGGTAGCGTTGATATTCGTTTGACCCAACCACGCCGTGTCGTTAGATGGGTCATGGATCATGCCGGTGCTGGTGGAGAATCTGTTAACGATGGTTTGATGAACACTAAAGATTTCGACCTCTACTACAAGGATGAAGCTGGGGAGTGGAAACTAGCTAAGGCTGTTCGTGGCAATAGAGCCCATGTTTCAGATATTACCCTTGATAGCCCAATTACAGCGCAAGACTGGCGTTTGCACGTCATCACGTCTGACAATGGAACACCATGGAAAGCCATCCGTATCTACAACTGGAAGATGTATGAAACTCTTGATACGGAGAGCCAAAACATTCCAATGGCTAAAGTTGCAGCGCGTGTTCTGACAGACAATAAGATTCAACTTGGATTCTCAGAAGTTCCTGCTGGAGCAA
Source organism: Streptococcus infantis (assembly GCF_047463615.1). Taxonomy (GTDB): domain Bacteria; phylum Bacillota; class Bacilli; order Lactobacillales; family Streptococcaceae; genus Streptococcus; species Streptococcus infantis_X. The sequence continues at coordinate 35,528 of NZ_JASHDO010000013.1, forward strand.
CAATTACAGTCTATGATAAGGCAGATTCACAAACTCCAATCGCTACCTTAAATACGGTAGTTGGAGGGGATTTGGCAACGGAACCATTGAGCTTTGAAAAACGTCCAAGTCTTCTTTACTACCGCACACAATTGCCAGGAAAAGAAATCAGTAATACTCTTGCTGTAACGATTCCTCAAGATGAAAGAAAGATTAAGGCTATCAGTCTAGAAGCAACACCTAAAAAGACAACTTACCAAGATGGCGAGGAATTGAATCTCAAAGGTGGTCTTCTCCGTGTCAAATATGAGGGAGAAGAAGCAGATGAAGTCATCAACCTCAGTCATGCAGGCGTAGTTGTTAACGGATACGATGCTCACCATCATGGTGAACAAGAGTTAACAGTGACCTATCTTGGTCTTCCAGTTGCAGGAAGCTTCAAGGTTCAAGTGACAGGTGAAGAAGCTGGTCCAAAAGAAGTCGCAGCCCTGTATATTAGTAAACAACCGAAGATTGATTACTTTGTAGGCGATGCTCTTGATTTATCAGAAGGACGCTTCAAGGTCTTGTATGATGATGAAACTGAGACAGAACATAGCTTTACGGACCAAGGAGTCGAAATTACAGGCTATGATTCTCAAAAGACAGGCCGTCAAAAACTTGAGTTGCACTATCAAGGACAAACTGTCGAATTTGATGTTCTAGTATCACCTAAGGCAGCCATTAACGACGAATATCTGAAACAAGAAATCACATCTGCTCAAGGACGCAAAGAAACATTAGCTTATACATTTGCGGATGTAGCAAAACAAGCAGCTCTAGTTGAGAAGCTTGACGCAGCAAAAGCCATCTTAGAAAACCACGATGCTAGTCAAGAAGCGGTCAACCAAGCCCTGAACGATTTAAAACAAGCAGGTGCAGACTTGGATGGTGTACAGCTTTATCAAACAGCTAAGGAAGAGCTTGAAACTCTTCTAGGAAAAGTTCGTGAGAAAAATGCAGACGATCCAATCATCGCTCAAGCAGAAACTCTTATTGGTTCAACAAATCCAACTCCAGCAGCCTTTGCGGACATGAAAGAAAAGCTGAATAAGAAACTAGCTCCTGCAGAAGAAAGCCACCATGTAGGTAGCTTAGAAGAAGGGGAATCTGCTCCAACAGTTGAAACTCTACCTGAGCTAGTGGTTGAAACAGAAACTCAAGCCTTCGAACGCCAAGAACGTCCGTCAGGAGACCTATTGGCGGGTGAACGTAGAATCGTTCAGGCAGGTGTAGAAGGTCAAACTCGTCGTCTGATTGAAGTGGATGCTAAAGGCAACCGCACTCTTCTTGAGACAGAAGTAGTCAAGGAAGCAGTGGCTGAGATTACTGAAGTTGGTACCAAGGTAGAAAGCCGTGTTCAACCGCTAGACGGCGTCAAAGATTTGACTATCAGCAATCCAACATTGGTGATTGAAGAAGAAAAAGTTGCATACGACCATGAAGAACGAGTAAATCTTAGCCTTCATGCAGGAGAGCGTCGTATCGTTCAGGCAGGTGTAGAAGGCCAAACTCGTCGTCTGATTGAAGTTGATACCAAAGGCAACCGCACTCTTCTTGAGACAGAAGTAGTCAAGGAAGCAGTGGCTGAGATTACTGAAGTTGGTACCAAGGTGGAAAGTCGTGTTCAACCGCTAGACGGCGTCAAAGATTTGACTATCAGCAATCCAGCATTAGTGGTTGAAGAAGAAAAGCTTGCATACGGCCATGAAGAACGAGTAAATCCTAGTCTTAAAGCAGGAGAACGTCGCTTGGTTCAAGCAGGAGTTGAAGGCCTGCGTAGAAATCTTGTAGAAGTTGATGCTGAAGGCAAACGCAGTCTCAAGGGAACAGAACTTGTCAAAGAGGCGGTAGCTGAGATTGTTGAAGTTGGTACCAAAGTAGAAAGTCGCGTACAGCCATTAGATGGATCTGGAGATGCTATTCTAGAAAAACCAGAACTAGCGGTTGAGGAAGAAGTGGTAGCCTTCGAACGTCAAGAACGTCCGTCAGGAGACCTCTTGTTAGGCGAACGCCGTCTGGTTCAAGCTGGTGAGGCAGGGCAAGTCCGTCACATGATTGAGGTAGATGCTAAGGGTGATCGCACGCTTCTTCAGACAGAGGTAGTCAAGGAAGCAGGAGCAGAGATTACTGAAGTTGGGACTAGGGTAGAAAGTCGTGTTCAACCATTGGACGGTTCTGGGAATCTTGTTCTCGAAAAACTAGAATTGGAAGTGAAAGAAAAAGCTGTAGCTTTCAATCACCAAGAGCGTCCAACAGCAGATCTTTTATTAGGTGAACGCCGTGTGGTTCAAGCTGGTGAAGCTGGGCAAATCCGTCACATGATTGAGATAGATGCTAAAGGCAATCGCACACTTCTTCAGACAGAGGTAGTTAAGGAAGCTGTGACTGAGATTGTTGAAGTTGGTACTAAGGTAGAAAGTCGTGTTCAACCACTAGAAGGACCAAAATTCTTGGAAGTTAAGAAACCAAGCTTGGTAGTTGAAGAAGAAGTTCTTGCATTTGGACGTGAAGAAAGAGAAAACGCAAACCTTTCAGCAGGTGAACGCCGTCTAGTTCAAGCTGGAGTGGAAGGCCTTCGTAGAAATCTTGTAGAGGTTGATTCAGAAGGCAAGCGTAGTCTCAAGGGAACAGATCTTGTCAAAGAGGTGGTAACTGAGATTGTTGAAGTTGGTACAAAAGTAGTTGAAGCACCAACTGAAAAACCAGTCGTACCTGCTCAAGTGCCTCAAACGAATAAGCAGGAAGTGGCCAATGCAGAAGCTAAGCATGGTCAAGCAGTAGAAAAACAATTACCAAATACAGGTACAGGAGTCGATGCAAATCTAGTAGCTCTTGGACTGGCTGGAGTTTTAAGTGGCTTTGGTTTGCTAGCTCAAAAGAAAAAAGAAGATTAAGTTAAACTTCTTAATTTACCGTCTGATAGGATAAACATGTTTGTGATAGATGAATTCAAAACTGGATAATACATCTAAAAGTTTGAAACAAGAATAGTTTAAAAGATGTTTTGGGGAAAGCTCTTGTTTATTAGAAAATGGTAATATCTGTACTGACCCCAAAAAGTTAGACAAACAATTTAAGTAAAGGATTTAGTTCTGTATTGCACAGGACTAAGTCCTTTTCTACCATTTGTCAAGTGTATCAAGGTATTTGATAAAAAAGTTAAATTCGCAAACTAAGTTTCACCGCTAGTAGAAGTGGAAGTTAATCTGATAAAAATCCTAAAAACCAGTGGAAATCCGTGTCAGGGTAAATTCCACTGGTTTTACTAATGCTTGATTTCATAGCTTTTGAAGGCGAAATGAATCGAAAAAAAGAGCGCAAAAAATCCTCTCATATGAAAGTGTTTTAGACTAATTTCCACTTTGGACAAATAAGCGGAAGTTGCTTTAAGAAATTACCTAGCGTCAAATAATTTCAAGCAGCAAACAAAAGACTTGTATATTGGAGGAAAATTCGGTAGAATAGAAAGGATTTAATATTTTATTATAAAGGAAAAAGTTAAGTGATGAAACATCAATTTTACGGAGAAAAGCGTCAACGTTTTTCTTTTAGGAAGTTATCAGTAGGTCTGATATCTGCGACTATCGGAAGCTTCTTTTTGGGTTCTGTAGCTGGGACTGGTTCACACCCTGTTGAAGCAGCAGAGTTAGCAGCGAATCAAGCTGTTCAGATTCAGTATAAATATGTTATGGAATCAGAATTGACAGATGTTGAAAAGGCGCTGGTTGTTAAGGAACTTCCAAAATTTGTAGAGGAAAGTACAGATGCATACTACTTGGTTTATCGTCCGAAAAAAGAAGGAAGATTGATAGGAAACTTACCAAGTACTGGCTACTCTGGTATGTGGGAAGCAATCTTTGCAACAGCTGGTATTGTTCTTGTGGTCTTGGTAATTTCTAAGGGGAAAAATGGGAAAAGATACTTATCTTCGATTTTATTGGTGACTGGACTAGGTTCTGTCCTTCTTTCTCCTGCTACGCTTGCGGTTACAAATATTGAGCTGGCTGCTTATAATCAGCTTTTAAATTTGGGACTAGGAGAGCAACTACCTCAGCCCTTGAACATTGAAGATTTTGAATACATTGGTTATCTGAAGAGTCAGACTATTTCGGAAAATGCTCTGGAGCAAGGTGAGGAATCTAAGCATAAAGCTAATCAGACTCTAAATCAATCAGTGGACCGTTCTGAAAATGATAAAGTGGTAGCAATATCAAAAGTAGATAGTTCAGACAAGTCGACAGATGAAAAACTGGAGCTTGTCAATGGAGCAGACCGAGTGTCGTCGGGAAGCTCAATTTCTGATCGCTCTGAGTTACAATTATCTAGTCAAGATGAAAGTCAAACGCAAGTGCTTCCTTATCAAACAGAATATCGCTATTCGGATAATCTTGTTAAGGGGCAAACAAAGACCATTCAGGTGGGTGTATCTGGGGAACGTACAGTGATTACTCGTCGCTACAGTACTGGTCAGAAGGTGATAAAATCTGAGTTGGTGTCTGATCAAGTGACAGTTCAACCTGTTTCAGAGATTATCCTGGTGGGCACGGCAGAAAGTAGTCAATTGCTAAAAGAATCGCCAGTTCACGAAGTTCCCAAGTACACAGATCCAGTAGGCACATCTGGTACAGAGCCAGCCCCCGTTCATGATGTTTCAGAGTATACAGATTCAGTCGGTACATCCGGTGAAGATCCAGCTCCCGTTCACGAATTACCAGAATATACAGCTTCGGTAGGTACGTCAGGTGACAACCCAGCTCCCGTTCATGATGTTCCAGAGTATACAGATTCAGTCGGTATATCCGGTGAAGATCCAGCTCCAGTTCACGAATTACCAGAATATACAGCTTCGGTAGGTACAGCAGGTGAAGACTCAGCTCTGGTTCACGAATTGCCAGAGTATACAGATTCGTTGGGCACAGCCGGTGAAGATCCAGCTCTGGTTCACGAATTACCCGAGTATACAGATTCAGTAGGCACAGCAGGTACAGATCCCGCTCCCGTTCATGAATTACCAGAGTACACAGATCCTATAGGCACAGCCGGTGACGAACCAGCTCCCGTTCACGACGTTCCAGGCTACACAGAATCAGTCGGCACAGCCGGTGACGAACCAGCTCCGGTTTACGACTTGCCAGAGTACACAGAATCAGTCGGTACAGCTGGCGACGCCCCAGCTCCGGTTCATGAGGTTCCCGAGTATACAGATCCAGTCGGCACAACCGGTGACGAACCAGCTCCGGTTTACGACTTGCCAGAGTACACAGAATCAGTCGGTACAGCTGGCGACGCCCCAGCTCCGGTTCATGAGGTTCCCGAGTATACAGATCCAGTCGGCACAACCGGTGAAGATCCAGCTCCCGTTCATGAGGTTCCCGAGTATACAGATCCAGTCGGCACAGCCGGTGAAGATCCAGCTCTGGTTCACGAATTACCAGAGTACACAGATCCTATAGGCACAGCAGGTGACGACTTAGCTCCAGTTCATGAAATCCCTGAGTATACAGATTCAGTCGGCACAGTGGGTGACGAACCTGCTCTGGTTTATGACTTGCCAGAGTACACAGAATCAGTCGGTACAGCCGGTGCCGACCCAGCCCCAGTTCACGAATTGCCAGAGTACACAGAACCAGTAGGCGCAGCAGGCGACGACCCAGCCCCCGTTCATGAATTACCCGAGTACACAGCTTCAGTAGGCACAGCAGGCGACGAACCCGCCCCGGTTTACGACGTTCCAGAATATACAGAATCAATCGGTACATCTGGTGACGAACCAGCTCCGGTTCATGACTTACCAGAGTACACAGCTCCTGTGGGTACAGCTGGCGAAGAACCCACTCTCGTTCACGACATTCCTGAGTATACAGAATCAGTAGGCACAGTGGGTGACGAACCTGCTCCCGTTCACGAAGTCCCAGCCTACACAGATTCGGTAGGGACGGTAGGTACAGAACCTGTTCCGGTACATGAAGTTCCCGAGTACACAGATTCAGTTGGCACAGCAGGCGACGATCCAGCTCCAGTTTATGAATTACCAGAGTATACAGAACCAGTAGGCACATTGGGTGACGAACCAGCTCCGGTTTATGACTTACCAGAGTACACAGAATCAGTAGGCACAGCTGGTATAGAACCCGCTCCGGTTTATGACTTGCCAGAGTATACAGAACCAGTCGGCACATTGGGTGACGAACCCGCTCCGGTTCATGACTTGCCAGAGTATACAGAACCAGTCGGCACAGCAGGCGACGAACCTGTTCCGGTACATGAAGTATCCGAGTACACAGAATCAGTTGGTACAGCCGGCGACGAACCCGCTCCAGTTCACGAAGTCCCAGCCTACACAGATTCAGTAGGCACAGCAGGTACAGATCCAGCCCCAGCTCATGAATTCCCAGAGTATACAGATCCAGTAGGGACGGTAGGTACAGAACCTGTTCCAGTTCACGAAGTCCTAGCCTACACAGAACCAGTAGGCACAGCTGGTACAGAGCCTACACCAAGTTTTGACCTTCCTGAGTTAGAGCTTAGCTATGTAGATGAAACGAGAGTTGAAAAAGTAGCCTTTAAGATTGAGGAGCAGTATACTGATGAGTTGGTCAAGGATTCACGTATTATAAGTGTTCCTGGAGTGGAAGGTGAGCGTACAATCAAAACTAGGGTCTACTATTCAAATAACCAAGAATTGGATCGTCAAGAATTATCTAATGAAGAAACCTTGCCACCAGTGACTCAGATTGTTAAGATTGGAACAGCAAGTCCGTTTATGATTCCAAATGATGCTCCAAAGGTTGAAGCATTGGATGAATTTGATTTAATTCCACTCTACAATCTATTGTCAGAAGCAGAGCAAGTTAAATCACAGGCACGTTATTTTAACGATATCTCAACTCGCCAAACTAGTTACGACTCGGCACTCCTTATAGGTCAAGAGTTATTGACACAGTCAGAAGCTAGTCAAGAGCAAGTCAACCAAGCAGTTGCAAGCATTAAAAATGCAAAAGAGCAATTACAGGGTTCAGATGTCACTAAGGAAGCTTTACAAGCAGAATACCGAGATAGTCAAGACATCCAGGATAGCTTCAAGTATAAAAATGCTGACTCAGATAAGAAAACAAACTTTACAAGAGAATTTGCAAATGCAGAAACAGTTTTAGCAAATCGACTAGCTAGCCAAGTTCAAGTTGATCAAGCCTTGGCGAACTTGACAGCAGCTAGAACGGCTCTAAATGGAGTTGCAAAAGTTAGACCAAATCTAAGTATCCTCAGTCTTACAGAAAATCCAGAAGATCGTTCTGTTACGGTTCAGTACAACCTGACTGATGAAACTCAATCATTACGTAGAGCTACAGCAGAATTATATGAAGGTGACCAGCTTGTGCGCTCACTTCCAATTACGAATTTTGCAGGCAGTCTCAAAATTGGTGATTTGGATCATTATACAAATTATACTTTGAAGACAAAATTAACCTACGAATTAGATCAAGGTCAGGTTACAGACTTTGAAAAGGACAGCCGTCAATTTGAACTCGAGTATAAGAAAATTTCTATCCGAAATGTAGAATCTGTTGAATTCTACAGCAAGGAAAAAGAGCAGTATAAACGTTTGATTTCCATGAATGCAGTTCCAAGTGATTTGTCAAATTACTTTGTCAAAGTTAAGTCTGCCGAGTCGAAAGAAATGCTCCTACCAGTTCAGAGTATTGCCGAAAGCACTAAAGATGATAGGGAAGTTTATAAGGTCACTGTATCTCTGCCTGAGCTTGTGCAAGAAAGTGAAACAGGTTATAAACCAGGATATGACTTCTACATCAGCAAGTCTCATTCAAATCAACAAGGTGTTTATACTAGTTTTGCAAGTCTGTTAGAAGCTATGAAGAGCAACATGGCAGGCAACTATGTGCTAGGAGCTGATTTAGATGCTAGTGAAGTAAGCTTGGCAGCAAGCGATTATGTTTATTTACGAAACAACTTTACAGGTAGCCTTACAGGTAGTCATAATGGTAAACAGTATGCTATTTACAACCTAGCCAAGCCTTTGTTTGAGAATCTCAAGAGTGGTGCTAGGATTTCAAATATCGATTTGAAGGATGTCAATATTGTTGGGACTTATGATTCTGCAAGCTTGGCCCGTTCTGCGGAAAATGCTCACATTCAAGATGTCTCTGCTCAAGGGCGAGTAGCTGTTGTAGGAAATGCCAGTCAGGTTGCGGGGCTAGTGGTTGTTGCAACTAACACGCAAATTACGAATAGTTCCTTTACAGGTACTATCCAGACTAATGATAAGCAGAGCAAGGCCTATAATGTTGGAGGTTTAGTCGCAAATCTGAAAGGAAATGCTTCCCTACTGACACAAAGTAGAGCAGATGTTACTATTTTAGCGAGTGCCAAGACTAATGAGCAACGCTTTGGAGGTTTAGTTGGGCGCTTGGAAGCCAATGCTCGCATCACTAATTCCTATGCATCAGGGAAAATTCAGAACTCAACCAAGAATGGCCAAATTGGTGGAGTAGTTGGTTCAAATTACTACAATGGTTTGATTGACAACGTCTTGAGTAATGTTAGTGGATCAAGAGTCTATAGCATCTCTGGTGATCAAGGTTATAAAAATGACCGTATCACCAATGCCTATGCAGTCGAAGGAATTGAAACACTAGCAGAAGATCCATTTGCTAGCTCTAAACTTAGTCTTGAACAAGCTCAAGACAAGCTAGGAGAGTTTGGAATCACGACAAGCCTGGACGACACCAATCTGAACCTCTATGCAGTAGATTATAGTAAGGCGAAGAAAGTAGGCAGTAACCGTGCTATAGCTTACGTAAACATGGAAAAACTTCTGCCATTCTATAATAAAGAAACAATCGTAGCGTATGCTAACAAACTAGCAGAGGATCATAAGCTCAACACCAGCTATTTGCTTGATGTAGTTCCGATGAAAGATCAGCAGATCATCACGGATATTCATGGAAATAAGACAGGCATCAATCGTCTCATGCTTCATTACGAAGACAATACCATTCAGTATCTAGAAGTTACCTATAAGGGAGACTTTAAAAATAAGGCTATAGCAGAATATACTATCAAGGACTTGAATCTTCTCTATACTCCGGAAGCCTTCCTATCTGACTACAGCAAGATTCTCACCAAAGTTTTACCAGAGCTGAATAAGGTGGTTTTAGATTCAGCTGCCGTGAGAACGGTCTTAGGTATAAATGCAGAAACATCTCTGGATGATCTTTATTTGGATAAAGCCTTTGATCAAGTCAAGGCTAACTTATCTGTGGAGTTACGAAAGGTTCTGGCTATGGACAAGTCCATCAATACCGAGGGAACTGTAGTAGCTGATTATATCGCTAAGAAAATCACCGATAATAAAGAAGCCTTGCTAGTCGGTTTAACCTACCTAAATCGTTGGTATAACATCAATTATGACACCATCAATGTCAAAGATTTATCTGCCTATAAGTTTGATTTCTTTGGTAATAACGATGTGTCGACACTAGACACGATCATTGCCTTAGGTCGCTCTGGTTTTGAAAATCTCAAGGCAAAAAATACTTATCAAGCTTATGATACTTCCTTGTCTGAGGCAACAGGTAAGCGGGGATTGTTCAATTATCTAGAAAGTTATCGTAATCTCTTTTTGCCGTATAAGACTAATAACGAATGGCTCAAGGATAATACAAAAGCCTATATTATCGAGGCCAAGTCGGACATTGCAGAAGCCAAGGCACTCCAAGACAATGCAAACGATAAGAGTAAGTATTCTGTCGGAGTTTATGATAAGATTACATCAGACAATTGGGAACATAAGAGCATGTTGCTACCGCTTTTGACCATGACTGAAAAGGGTGTCTATATCATTTCCAATATGTCTACCATCTCTATGGGAGCTTATGATCGTTACCGAGATATTGTTGATGGTAAGGTCCGTACAGATGCTGAACTTGCTAGCTATGTTGAAGATCGAGTGAGAAAGTCAGCTGAATGGCAGAGAGACCATTACGATTTCTGGTACAAGATTTTAAGTGATGAAAGCAAAGATAAACTTTTCCGCTCGGTCTTGGTTTATGATGGTTTTGCTCTCAAAGATAAGAATGGTCAAAGATATTGGGCTCAACCAAATGACAAGCAATCCACTGCAATGCAGGAATTCTTTGGACCGGCTGGTAAGTGGTATCCAAGCAAGGGCTATAATGCTTACGCAACAGGAAGTGTGACCCATTTTGACAATGCTCGTCTGTTAGAAGATTACGGAAACTCTGTGTATACACATGAGATGACACACAACTCTGATGGAGCCATTTATTTTGAAGGATTTGGTCGTCGTGAAGGTCTAGGGGCAGAACTTTACGCTCGTGGTCTTTTACAATCTACACCAAGCCCAGATGAAGCGACAATCACCCTCAATACTCTATTCAAGGTTGATAAGGATTCTAAGACACGTCTCCATACTTATAACTTTAAAGAGCGCGTTCAGAATGAAGCAGACTTAAAAGATTACGTTCATGGTATGTTTGATATGATCTATACGCTTGATTACCTAGAAGCAAGCTCTATCTTGAAGCAGACAGATGAAGCCAAGATGAAGTGGTTTAGAAAAATGGAAAACTACTATATTACTGATAAGTATGGCAAACAAACCCATGCTGGTAACCAGACACGGACCTTCACTGCTGAAGAGATTAAGAAACTAAAAACTTTTGAATCCTTGATTGACAATGATGTCATTACTCGTCGTGAAAACAAGGATAGTGGCAAGTATGCACGAAATGGTTATCTCAGTCTCAGTCTATTCTCTCCAATTTATTCAGCGCTTAGCAATCCAACTGGTGCGCCAGGTGATGTCATGTTCCGTCGAACAGCCTATGAGTTATTGGCAGCCAAGGGCTATCATGAAGGATTTATCCCATATGTATCTGGTAAATTGTCAGAAGAAGCTCTGAAAGAGGGCAGCACAACTTGGGATGGATGGCTCGGAAGAGATGTTGGTCTAGTGACAGACCAGAAGGTTCTAGAAAATGTATTCAAAGGTGAGTATGACACTTGGGCAGCCTTTAAGAAGGCCATGTACCAAGAGCGGATTGACAAATTGACAAAATTGAAGCCGATCACCATTGAGTATGAACTCAGAAACCCAAATAGTACGAAGCAAGTAACTATTCGATCTTATAAAGATATGCAAAGGCTAATGGATGAGGCGACAGCAGAGGATGTTCGTAATATTGACAATGCTACAAGCCGAGTCGAAGCTAGCTGGGTTAACTTACTGAAGAAAAAGATTTATAATGCTTATCTTCGTACAACAGATGACTTCCGTCAGTCTATCTTTACCAAATAAGCTGCAAAATTACTTTTAATAAGTAGCGTTATCCCTAGGTCTAAAAGGACTTAGGGATTTTTGCTCTGGAGATACATATACAGAAATGCAGGTGTGACTAAAGGAAAACAAAGTTCCACTGAATATATTGTGGTCTACTTGGAAGAACTTTGAATTTAACATAAAATATGGTAGAATAACAATTATTATCATTTTAAGGAGACAGTTATGAAGACAAAAACACTAGCACAAGTTGCTGGAATTATTGGGACTATCGCAGGATCGCTCTTGGCAATTTTGCCTGTCGTTATATTAATGATTGCATCTATTTTTGAAAATGAAGATTTTGCAGGAGTAATTTTGGCGATCATTTTCATTGTTTTTACCTTAGTAAAAATCGCAACTCTCATTCTTGGAATTCTCTCTCTAATCTACTATAAGGATGATAAGCGTATTTCAATGGCACCATCTATTTTGTTAATCGTAGGTTCTGTAGTAGGCTTGATTCCATTTTTAGGCTGGATTGGTGGCATCGTCATTGTCATCGGTGGTGCCCTTTTTTTAACAAGCTTGAAACAATTTCAAGTTCAAGAATAGCTGTTCATTGAGAGAAGGGGTGTTCACCTCTTCTCTTTTAAATCGATTTTGACTAGCTTTTTTGTGAAAAATTGTGTAAAATAGAATAGATAAACGAGGGAAACCTCGGAAAATAAAAGGAGTATCCATCAAATGGTAAAATTGGTTTTTGCTCGCCACGGTGAGTCTGAATGGAACAAAGCTAACCTTTTCACTGGTTGGGCTGATGTTGATTTGTCTGAAAAAGGAACACAACAAGCGATTGACGCTGGTAAATTGATCAAAGAAGCTGGTATCGAATTTGACCAAGCTTACACTTCAGTATTGAAACGTGCAATCAAAACAACTAACTTGGCTCTTGAAGCATCTGACCAATTGTGGGTTCCAGTTGAAAAATCATGGCGCTTGAACGAACGTCACTACGGTGGTTTGACTGGTAAAAACAAAGCTGAAGCAGCTGAACAATTTGGTGATGAACAAGTTCACATCTGGCGTCGTTCATACGATGTATTGCCTCCAGCAATGGATCGCGACGATGAGCACTCAGCTCACACTGACCGTCGTTACGCTTCACTTGACGACTCAGTTATCCCAGATGCTGAAAACTTGAAAGTGACTTTGGAACGTGCCCTTCCATTCTGGGAAGATAAAATCGCTCCAGCTCTTAAAGATGGTAAAAACGTATTCGTAGGAGCACACGGTAACTCAATTCGTGCTCTTGTAAAACACATCAAAGGTTTGTCAGACGACGAAATCATGGATGTAGAAATCCCTAACTTCCCACCATTGGTATTCGAATTCGACGAAAAATTGAACGTAGTTTCTGAATACTACCTTGGTAAATAAGCATCATAAAGCCTAGGATGATTCCTAGGTTTTTTATTTTTAAAACACAGAGTTTGAGGTAGAAAAAAACTTGAGCTGAGAAATTTGAAGTTCAAGATTTAAGAATTCAAAAAACAATTAAGCTTGTCAAAGCAGAGGATTCTTGTTATAATAGGTAAGATGGAGGCGTTATGGCACTTAAAAAAGCAAGTCTAGCCTGTGCGGTTTGTGGTTCTAGAAACTATTCAATCAAGATTAGTGGAAATCCAAAACCAACACGCTTAGAAGTAAATAAATTTTGTAAACACTGTGGCAAGTACACCACACACCGAGAAACGAGATAGGAGAAAACGATGCGTTTTATTAAGGATATTTTTAAACTTCTTAAAGAAACAACTTGGCCGACTCGCAAGGAAAGTTGGTTAGATTTTAAATCTATCATGGAATACACTGCTTTCTTTGTAGTGATGATTTATATTTTTGACCAATTGATTGTTAGCGGATTGATTCGTTTTATTAATATTTTTTAAGATAAGGTAAGAGAAAGATCTAGTCGCTGAAATTCTTCAGTTAGGAAAGGAAAAAACATGGATAGTTTTGATAAAGGATGGTTTGTGCTACAAACTTATTCTGGCTACGAAAATAAAGTAAAAGAAAATCTATTGCAACGTGCACAAACATACAATATGTTAGAAAATATTCTACGTGTTGAAATTCCTACACAAACAGTGCAAGTGGAAAAAAATGGAAAGAAAAAAGAAATCGAAGAAAATCGCTTTCCAGGTTATGTTCTTGTAGAAATGGTTATGACCGACGAAGCATGGTTTGTTGTGCGTAACACACCAAACGTAACAGGATTTGTAGGCTCACACGGAAATAGATCAAAACCAACTCCACTTTTGGAACAAGAAATTCGTGATATTTTAGTTTCAATGGGTCAAACTGTCCAAGAATTTGATATTGATGTCCAAGTTGGTCAAACTGTTCGTATTATTGACGGTGCTTTCGCGGATTACACAGGTAAGATTACAGAAATTGATAACAACAAAGTCAAGATGATTATCTCTATGTTTGGGAATGATACAGTAGCAGAAGTAAATATTAATCAGATTGCAGAACTTTAATCGGGCATTTCTTGTAAATTTCATCAATTAAAACTACAAAGCAAAGACAACTGTAGAGAAAACAGTTGTCTTTTTTCACCCTCACTTGTGAGTATTCACGATTTCCGTAACATCAGAGAGCTAAAAAGAGACAAGATGGAAACTAGGGCCCTTCTTTCCCCCTTTCTCTGCTATACTACAAGCAGAGAAAGGGGGAAAGCAAATGCTTGAGAAATACTATGCAAAGGTAAAAGGGATTGTCCATAAATGCCGAAAAGATTATTATCTCCACCTGTGGGAGAAAGAAGACTGGGATCAAGAAGGAATGATCTGCCTTTATGAACTTCTTGAAAATCATCCAGTACTAGTGGAAGAAGAAAAGAAACTCTACGTCTACTTCAAAACAAAATTCCGCAACCGAATCCTTGATACTGTAAGAAAACAAGAGAGCCAAAAGCGACGTCTGGATCGAATGGCTTATGAAGAAGTAGGAGAGATTAGCCATCGACTTCCAGAAGGAGGTTTATGGTTGGATGATTATTATGCCTTTCATGACTTGTTAGATAATTATAGAAGAAAGTTGCCCCAAGATAAGCAAGAAGCCTACGAACGTCTCTGGGCAGATGAACGCTTCAAAGGCCGCAAGAGCCTTCTCAGGGAGTTAGAGCTAGTCTTCAAAGACTGGTGAAAAAAAGTTTCAAAAAGGTGTTGACAAGTAAGAAAAAGTCGGTATAATAGTAAGAGTTGAAAATAACAACTCAGGTCCGTTGGTCAAGGGGTTAAGACACCGCCTTTTCACGGCGGTAACACGGGTTCGAATCCCGTACGGACTATGGTGTATTGCAGTTGAAACACTGGATGAAAAAAGTTAAAAAAAGTTTCAAAAAA
>NZ_JASHDO010000014.1:0-23409 GCF_047463615.1 Streptococcus infantis
ATTGTAGACTATATTGATTACTACAACAACAAACGAATTAAGGTAAAACTAAAAGGACTTAGTCCTGTACAATACAGAACTAAATCCTTTGCTTAAATTAATTGTCTAACTTTTTGGGGTCAGTACAGACAAAACTTGACGGTAGGCGTTTTATTATGGGGAAGTGTACTGAGTTTTCACTTCCATTTTATACTCAATGAAAATCAAAGAGCAAACTAGGAAGCGAGCCGCAGGCTGTACTTGAGTACGGCAAGACGAAGCTGACGTGGTTTGAAGAGATTTTTGAAGAGTATTAATCTTATCCAACCTATTGTGCTGATTCTACCTCGCCTGGCCAGTGGTTCATACCACCTTCTACATTTGTGACCTTGAGTCCTTGGGCCCTAAGGAAGGAGCAGGCAGATACGGAGCGAGCTCCACCTTGACAAATGATATAGTATTCTTGATCGTCTTTGAGTTCCTTGTAGCCGTGCTCCAAGCTACTTAGTGGCAGATTTTTTGCACTAGGTGCATGTCCTGCTTGGTATTCATGTACTTCACGTACGTCGATAAGATTGAGTTCTTGGTTCTGATATTTTTCATAAAAGTCAGCCATGCTGATACTAGTTTCCATATTCGACTCCTTCTGGGTTAGTCATTTTGTATAGGGAATAAGCGCCGTCAAGCTTTTGGACGGCAACGCTTGCTTACTTGAGGATTCGCTTAGCGATACAGCTACCAAGACTACTGTGGCAGCTAACAATGTAGATTTGGTTTCTGTCTAGCTCTTCCAAGCCTTCATGCCACCTCGAACATTGATGACATGGTAGCCTTTTTTCTTTAGTTTTTTCGCAGCCATCTTACTGCGAACACCAGACTGACAAATGAGATATAAGGTTTCTTTTGTCGCTGGTTCATAAGAACCGATTTCAGTCAGGGGAACATTTTTGGCGCTTTCGATATGGCCTTTGCCAAATTCCGTAGGGGTCCGAACGTCCAGTAGCTGAATGGGTTCTTTGAGTTTAGTTTTTAACTCGCCAGTAGAAATACTGTCAATTTTTGTAAACAAATGAAACATAGGTACCTCCAAATATACCCTTATGGGGTATATTAAACCACTAAGTATAGTTTTTGTCAAGAAAGTTGAATTGACAAGCATTCTTTCTTATTTAGAAAAGTTTTTGTGCTTTTCCAGTATGTTAGATGATACACTACAAACAAAGGAGAACCGTTTTTTCAGTTGGTCGGCAGGATATATCATACAAGTGATTCTAATTATTCAAGAACGAACCAATGAAAACATTCTTTTCTGAAAACAAGCCCTATCAATATTTCAGGCAAAAAAATCGTTCAAAACCCTTGAAAAATCAAAGAAAATTAGGTATAATATGAATAATCATTTGTCGTAGGTTTTGTCTGAAATATTGTCCGGACAAGGCTCACAGCAGTTAAATCTTCTTACAAAAGTCAGATTTAGCTGCTCTTTTTGTGCTTTTTTTCAGGTTTTCTAGTGTTTGTAACAAAGATTTAAAAATTCTGAAAATTAGTTAAGGGGGATAAGGTGATAGAAGGTTTACAACCTTTTGACGATAATCAAAGGCCTAGACGACTAGGCTTGAAACTTTATTTTAAAGGAGAATCATCTTGGCAGGACATGACGTTCAATACGGGAAACATCGTACCCGTCGTAGTTTTTCAAGAATCAAAGAAGTTCTTGACTTACCAAATTTGATTGAAATTCAAACAGATTCATTCAAAGATTTCCTAGATCACGGTCTTAAGGAAGTATTTGAAGATGTATTGCCAATTTCAAACTTCACAGACACAATGGAGTTGGAGTTTGTAGGCTATGAGATCAAAGAACCAAAATACACGCTAGAGGAAGCACGTATCCACGATGCCAGCTACTCAGCACCTATCTTTGTAACCTTCCGCTTGATTAACAAAGAAACTGGCGAAATCAAGACACAGGAAGTCTTCTTTGGTGACTTCCCGATCATGACTGAGATGGGTACCTTCATCATCAATGGTGGTGAGCGTATCATCGTATCACAGTTGGTTCGTTCTCCAGGTGTTTACTTTAATGATAAGGTAGACAAAAATGGTAAAGTGGGCTACGGTTCAACTGTAATCCCTAACCGTGGAGCTTGGTTGGAGCTTGAAAGCGACTCAAAAGACATCGCCTACACTCGTATCGACCGTACTCGTAAGATTCCATTTACGACCTTGGTTCGTGCTCTTGGTTTCTCAGGTGATGATGAAATCTTTGATATCTTCGGTGACAGCGAATTGGTTCGCAATACCGTTGAAAAAGATATCCACAAGAACCCAATGGACTCTCGTACAGACGAAGCCTTGAAAGAAATCTACGAACGCCTTCGTCCAGGTGAGCCTAAGACTGCTGAGAGCTCACGTAGCTTGCTTGTGGCACGCTTCTTTGACCCACGCCGCTACGATTTGGCAGCCGTTGGTCGTTACAAGATCAATAAAAAACTCAACATCAAAACACGCTTGCTCAACCAAACCATCGCTGAGCCATTGGTAGATCCTGAAACTGGTGAAATCTTGGTAGAAGCTGGTACCGTTATGACTCGTAGCGTGATTGAAAGCATCGAGAACCACTTGGATGGCGACTTGAACAAAATCGTTTATATTCCAAACGATGCAGCTGTTCTGACAGAACCAGTTGTCCTTCAAA
Organism: Streptococcus infantis; assembly: GCF_047463615.1. Lineage (GTDB taxonomy): Bacteria > Bacillota > Bacilli > Lactobacillales > Streptococcaceae > Streptococcus > Streptococcus infantis_X. Next base: position 2,678 of record NZ_JASHDO010000014.1, read on the forward strand.
AATTCAAGGTTGTTGCCCCAACGGACCCAGATCGTGTTGTAACCATCATCGGAAATGCCAATCCAGACGACAAGGTTCGTGTTGTAACTCCTGCGGATATCCTTGCAGAGATGAGCTACTTCCTTAACTTGGCAGAAGGTATCGGACGTGTGGATGATATCGACCACCTTGGAAACCGTCGTATCCGTGCAGTTGGTGAATTGCTTGCCAACCAAGTACGTCTTGGACTTTCTCGTATGGAACGTAATGTCCGTGAACGTATGTCTGTTCAGGACAATGAAGTTTTAACACCACAACAAATCATCAATATCCGTCCTGTAACCGCTGCGGTTAAAGAATTCTTTGGTTCATCACAGTTGTCACAGTTCATGGACCAACACAACCCGCTTTCTGAGTTGTCTCACAAACGTCGTTTGTCAGCCTTAGGACCTGGTGGTTTGACACGTGACCGTGCAGGATATGAAGTACGTGACGTGCACTATACTCACTATGGTCGTATGTGTCCAATCGAGACACCTGAAGGACCGAACATCGGTTTGATCAACAACTTGTCTTCATACGGACACTTGAACAAATATGGTTTTGTTCAAACACCATATCGTAAGGTTGACCGTGAAACAGGCAAAGTAACTAACGAAATCGTTTGGTTGACTGCCGATGAAGAGGATGAATTTACTGTAGCGCAGGCTAACTCACGCCTTAACGAAGATGGCACATTTGCTGAGAAAACAGTTATGGGACGTCATCAAGGGGTCAACCAAGAGTATCCAGCTAGCGTTGTAGATTATATGGACGTATCACCTAAGCAGGTAGTTGCCGTTGCGACAGCATGTATTCCTTTCTTGGAAAACGATGACTCCAACCGTGCCCTCATGGGTGCCAACATGCAACGTCAGGCTGTTCCTTTGATCAATCCCAAAGCACCTTACGTTGGTACTGGTATGGAATACCAAGCAGCTCATGATTCTGGTGCTGCTGTTATTGCTCAGTATGATGGTAAAGTTACATATGCAGATGCTGATAAGGTAGAAGTTCGCCGCGAAGATGGTTCCCTTGATGTTTACCACATCCAAAAATTCCGTCGTTCAAACTCAGGTACTGCCTACAACCAACGTACCCTTGTTCGAGTTGGTGATCTTGTAGAAAAAGGTGACTTTATCGCTGACGGACCTTCAATGGAAAATGGGGAAATGGCGCTTGGACAAAACCCAATCGTTGCCTACATGACATGGGAAGGTTACAACTTCGAGGATGCCGTTATCATGAGCGAACGCTTGGTTAAAGACGATGTTTATACATCTGTCCACCTTGAAGAATATGAATCAGAAACACGCGATACAAAGCTTGGACCTGAAGAAATTACTCGTGAAATTCCAAACGTTGGTGAAGATGCTCTTAAAGACCTTGACGAAATGGGGATTATCCGTATCGGTGCTGAGGTTAAAGAAGGGGATATCCTTGTAGGTAAAGTAACACCTAAGGGTGAAAAAGACCTTTCAGCTGAAGAACGTCTCTTGCACGCTATCTTCGGAGACAAATCTCGTGAAGTTCGTGACACTTCTCTTCGTGTACCACACGGTGCCGATGGTGTTGTTCGTGATGTTAAGATCTTTACACGTGCAAATGGAGATGAATTGCAATCAGGTGTTAACATGCTGGTTCGAGTTTACATCGCTCAAAAACGTAAGATTAAGGTCGGAGATAAGATGGCCGGACGTCACGGAAACAAAGGGGTTGTCTCTCGTATCGTTCCTGTAGAAGACATGCCTTACCTTCCAGACGGAACTCCAGTCGACATCATGTTGAACCCACTTGGGGTGCCATCACGTATGAATATCGGTCAGGTTATGGAGCTCCACCTTGGTATGGCAGCTCGTACTCTTGGTATCCACATCGCAACACCAGTCTTTGACGGAGCAAGTTCTGAAGATCTTTGGTCAACTGTTAAGGAAGCAGGTATGGATAGCGATGCTAAGACTATCCTTTACGATGGACGTACTGGTGAACCATTTGATAACCGTGTGTCAGTTGGTGTCATGTACATGATCAAGCTCCACCACATGGTTGATGATAAATTGCACGCTCGTTCAGTCGGACCATACTCAACAGTTACGCAACAACCACTCGGAGGGAAAGCTCAGTTTGGTGGACAACGTTTCGGTGAGATGGAGGTTTGGGCGCTTGAAGCCTATGGTGCATCAAATGTCCTTCAAGAAATCTTGACTTACAAGTCTGACGATATCAACGGACGTTTGAAAGCCTATGAAGCTATTACAAAAGGAAAACCAATTCCAAAACCAGGTGTTCCAGAATCATTCCGAGTTCTTGTAAAAGAATTGCAATCTCTTGGTCTTGACATGCGTGTCCTTGACGAAGACGATCAAGAAGTGGAACTTCGTGACCTTGATGAAGGAATGGACGAAGATGTCATCCACGTAGATGACCTTGAAAAAGCCCGCGAAAGAGCAGCTCAAGAGGCTAAAGCAGCCTTTGAAGCAGAAGAAAATGCAAAAGCGGAAACAACAGAAGAAGCTGCTGAACAAGAATAAGCAGTTCACTTATAATAGAAAGGGAAGAAATAGTGGTTGATGTAAATCGTTTTAAAAGTATGCAAATCACACTAGCTTCTCCAAGCAAAGTCCGTTCATGGTCTTATGGAGAAGTCAAAAAACCTGAAACAATCAATTACCGTACGTTGAAACCAGAACGTGAAGGACTCTTTGACGAAGTGATCTTTGGTCCTACAAAAGACTGGGAATGTGCTTGTGGTAAATACAAACGCATTCGTTACAGAGGGATTGTTTGTGACCGTTGTGGTGTTGAAGTAACGCGTACAAAAGTTCGTCGTGAACGTATGGGACACATCGAGTTAAAAGCTCCTGTATCTCATATCTGGTATTTCAAGGGGATTCCAAGCCGTATGGGCTTGACCCTTGATATGAGTCCTCGTGCCCTCGAGGAAGTTATCTACTTTGCTGCTTACGTGGTGATTGATCCAAAAGATACACCACTTGAGCACAAGTCTATCATGACAGAGCGTGAATACCGTGAACGCTTGCGTGAGTTTGGTTACGGATCATTCGTTGCCAAGATGGGTGCCGAAGCTATCCAAGACCTCTTGAAGCAAGTAGATCTTGAAAAAGAAATTGCTGAGCTTAAAGAAGAATTGAAGACAGCAACTGGGCAAAAACGTATCAAAGCCATCCGTCGTTTGGATGTTTTGGATGCTTTCCACAAGTCTGGAAACAAGCCTGAATGGATGGTTCTTAACATCCTTCCAGTTATTCCACCAGATCTTCGTCCAATGTTGCAGTTGGATGGTGGCCGTTTTGCCTCATCTGACTTGAACGACCTTTACCGTCGTGTTATTAACCGTAACAATCGTTTGGCTCGTTTGCTTGAGTTGAACGCGCCAGGTATCATCGTTCAAAATGAGAAGCGTATGCTTCAAGAAGCGGTTGACGCTTTGATTGACAATGGTCGTCGTGGTCGTCCAATCACAGGACCAGGTAGCCGTCCACTTAAATCATTGAGCCACATGCTCAAAGGGAAGCAAGGACGCTTCCGTCAAAACTTGCTCGGTAAACGTGTTGACTTCTCAGGACGTTCCGTTATCGCCGTTGGTCCAACTCTTAAGATGTACCAATGTGGTGTGCCACGTGAAATGGCAATCGAGCTCTTTAAACCATTCGTTATGCGCGAAATCGTTGCTCGCGATATCGTTCAAAACGTTAAAGCGGCTAAACGCTTGGTAGAACGTGGAGATGAACGTATCTGGGATATCCTCGAAGAAGTTATCAAAGAACACCCAGTACTTCTTAACCGCGCACCTACCCTTCACCGTTTGGGTATCCAAGCCTTTGAACCTGTCTTGATTGACGGTAAAGCCCTTCGCTTGCACCCGCTTGTCTGTGAAGCCTACAATGCCGACTTTGACGGTGACCAAATGGCCATCCACGTACCACTTTCAGAAGAAGCCCAAGCAGAAGCTCGTATCTTGATGCTTGCTGCTGAGCATATCTTGAACCCTAAAGATGGTAAACCAGTTGTTACTCCATCTCAAGATATGGTTTTAGGTAACTACTACTTGACTATGGAAGAAGCTGGTCGTGAAGGCGAAGGTATGGTCTTCAAGGACCGTGACGAAGCTGTCATGGCTTACCGTAATGGTTATGTTCACCTCCACTCACGTGTTGGTATCGCAACAGATAGCTTGAACAAACCATGGACAGAAGAGCAAAAACACAAAATCTTGCTTACAACTGTAGGTAAAATCCTCTTCAACGATATCATGCCAGAAGGACTACCTTACTTGCAAGAGCCAACTAACGCTAACTTGACAGAAGGTGTTCCGGCTAAGTACTTCTTGCCACTAGGTGGAAATATCAAGGAAGCTATCGATGGACTTGAACTCAATCCACCATTCAAGAAGAAAAACCTTGGAAATATCATCGCTGAAATCTTCAAACGTTTCCGTACGACAGAAACATCTGCCCTACTTGACCGTATGAAGAACCTCGGTTACCACCATTCAACTCTTGCAGGTTTGACAGTAGGTATTGCTGATATTCCAGTCGTTGAAGACAAGGCTGAAATTATCGAAGAATCACACAAACGTGTAGAACAAATCACAAAACAATTCCGTCGTGGTATGATCACAGATGACGAACGCTACAATGCTGTTACAGCTGAATGGCGTGCTGCCCGTGAAAAACTCGAGAAACGTTTGGTTGCCAACCAAGATCCTAAGAACCCTATCGTTATGATGATGGACTCTGGAGCCCGTGGTAACATCTCAAACTTCTCACAGCTTGCCGGTATGCGTGGTCTGATGGCTGCTCCGAACGGACGTATCATGGAATTGCCAATCCTTTCAAACTTCCGCGAAGGTTTGTCAGTACTCGAAATGTTCTTCTCAACTCACGGTGCCCGTAAAGGTATGACTGATACGGCCCTTAAGACAGCCGACTCAGGTTACTTGACTCGTCGTTTGGTTGACGTTGCCCAAGACGTTATCATTCGTGAGGATGACTGTGGAACTGACCGTGGTCTCTTGATCCGCTCTATCACAGAAGGTAAAGAGATGATTGAGTCTCTCGAAGAACGTCTCAATGGTCGTTACACTAAGAAAACTGTTAAACACCCAGAAACTGGTGCAGTTATCATCGGTCCAAATGAATTGATTACAGAAGACAAGGCGCGTGAAATCGTCAATGCTGGTGTTGAAGAAGTGACTATCCGCTCTGTATTTACATGTAACACTCGTCATGGTGTCTGCCGTCACTGTTACGGTATCAACTTGGCGACTGGTGATGCGGTTGAAGTTGGTGAAGCAGTTGGTACAATCGCTGCCCAATCTATCGGGGAACCTGGTACACAGCTTACAATGCGTACCTTCCACACGGGTGGGGTTGCCTCAAATACCGATATCACTCAGGGTCTTCCTCGTGTCCAAGAGATCTTTGAAGCCCGCAATCCTAAAGGGGAAGCAGTCATCACAGAAGTCAAAGGGGAAGTTACAGCAATCGAAGAAGATGCTTCAACTCGTACTAAGAAAGTCTTCGTTAAAGGTGAAACTGGCGAAGGCGAATATGTGGTACCATTCACAGCACGTATGCGTGTAGAAGTTGGCGATCAAATCTCTCGTGGTGCAGCATTGACAGAAGGTTCTATCCAACCAAAACGTCTCCTTGCTGTACGTGATGTCTTGTCAGTTGAAACTTACCTCCTCGGTGAAGTACAAAAAGTTTACCGTAGCCAAGGGGTAGAAATCGGTGACAAACACATCGAGGTAATGGTTCGTCAAATGATCCGTAAAGTCCGTGTCATGGATCCAGGGGATACAGACCTTCTCATGGGTACTCTCATGGATATCAACGACTTTACAGATGCCAACAAAGATGTTCTTATCGCAGGTGGTGTTCCAGCGACTGGTCGCCCAGTCCTTATGGGAATTACCAAAGCCTCACTTGAAACAAATAGTTTCTTGTCAGCAGCTTCCTTCCAGGAAACAACTCGTGTCCTTACAGACGCAGCTATCCGTGGTAAGAAAGACCATCTCCTTGGTCTTAAGGAAAATGTTATCATCGGTAAGATTATCCCAGCTGGTACAGGTATGGCACGTTACCGTAACCTTGAACCACAAGCAGTCAACGAAGAGTCTTACCTAGCATCTTCACAAGAAGAAGCTCCAGTTGATACGACTGTAGAAGAAGTCGTTGAAACTGTTGAAGTAAGCGAATAAGTAGATGTTACTTAAGATCTGAGATGAAAAGATTAATCATTCACTATAGATTTTTAAGAAGGATCCACTAGATAAAAAAGCGAACAAGGCAGAATTCTGATTGTCAGAAAACTGGCTTTGCTCGCTTTTTTTATTTAAGGTTAGACTTGTGTTTTATAGTAGATTAAATAAAAAACAGTACACTGTGAATTCTAAAAAATGCTAGAAATTGACTTAACTGCTCTAGTAAATTTGTTCAGATTTTATTTCATTTCACTATAATTTGCTCTAGATTCAAAACTATGCTACAATCATCTAAAACAAGCAAGAAAGAAATAACATGAAAACAGAATATCAAAAAATGATCGCGGGAGAACCCTATCACCCGTTTGATCCAGAACTTCGTGCTCTAGCACAAACAGCACGACAAAAGCAAGCTGCTTTTAATGAAGAAGTCAATCCAGTAAAAGGTATGGGAATCATCAAAGGATGGTTTGGCTCAACTGGTGAAAATCTCTATGTCAATACTCGTTTGGTGGTGGATTATGGGGTCAATATTCATTTGGGAGAAAATTTTTATTCCAATTGGAATCTGACCATGTTGGATGTTTGTCCTATTACTATTGGCGACAATGCAATGATTGGTCCTAACTGCCAATTTTTGACACCTCTTCATCCTCTAGATCCAGAAGAACGAAATTCAGGTTTAGAATTTGGAAAACCAATCACGATTGGTAAAAACTTCTGGGCAGGAGGTGGCGTTATCGTCCTTCCAGGTGTTACACTAGGTGATAATGTTGTTGCAGGAGCAGGAGCTGTCATTACCAAATCTTTTGGTGACAATGTAGTTCTGGCAGGCAATCCAGCACGAGTTATCAAAGAAATTCCAGTCAAAGAAAATTAAAAGAACAGCAAAATGCTGTTCTTTTTTGCTAGAGATTTTTTCTCTTTTTAGCTTTCTTAGTCAAAGCGACGTCACATTTCTCGATCTGTTGTGTCAGATAGCTAGTCATTTGGAAATCGTCGGCATCTGCTTTTAACTCAACTTCATAGACAATGCTAAGGTTGTCCCCTGTATTTGTGCTATTGATCGTAATCATGTCAATTTCTGAGCAGAATTGGTCAAGAGCAGATTGGATAGCATCTTGAATCTTCTCTTGATTAGTTACCGTGATTGTTAAAAGTCTACGGCGTTGATTGTCGGTTTTTATTTGTTGATGTTCCAAAAGGAACCAAACACCCAAGATAAAGAGCGTGAAGAGAATGGCCAAGAAGAGATAGCCTGTTCCGCAAGCCAGACCGATAATAATGGCAAGGAAAATAGCAATCAGTTCTCTTGAACCACTCGTTGCAGAACGGAAACGGATCAAACTAAAGGTTCCGGCTACAGCAATCGAAGTACCCAAGCTCCCATTGACCAGAAAAATAACCAAGGTCATAAGGCAGGGAAGCAGAGTCAAGCTGATAGCAAATTCTCTGGTGTAGAGGGTCCGATATTTGTAGGTCCAAGTAAGTGCCAAACCGAGGATTAGACTGACTAGAAGTGCCAGCAGTAGTTGGAAGGGATCAGCACTTGCAGTGGCGTTGTTGAAAATTGAGTTAAATAGATTAAGCATAAGCGGTACCTGCGCTTTCTATACTGGGACGTGGTGCATAAGGAAACCCTTGAGATTTGTGGTAAGCACAACTGTATTTTGAAAATTTGTGCTCCATCAAACCATACTTGTCTAGAATGTCTTGTAACCACTGAGGTTTGTTTCCAGGAGCTTTAATCTCCATAATCACAGTATTGTCATCTAATAGAGGAGCCCCTTGATTTCCTGCGAAGAGACTGACATTTTCATCTCTATAGATTAGATTTTGGTCAATGGTGATACGAATTTTATTATAGTCGTAGCCCTCGATGTATTTTTTTTCTTTTAATGAATAACGATCGTAGTAGATGTACATACGAGGCTTGATAGCCTGCTTGTAATCTTGGTGAAGCTTTTTAACTTTTTCAATGACAACTGTATCAGTAATACTAGCATCCAAGTGCCCTTTGGTCATAAAGTTAAGGATAGAAATAGGAGTTGAGAGTAGTCTAAATTTGCGACCAACTCCTTCTTGATCCTTGGTTTTGATTTCTAAAAATACTTGACTATCTGCTTTGGGTTGGCTGAGATAGGTCCGCATCCGAACCTTTTCTTTTCGATTATTTCCAAAATCATCATCTTGGAGCACAGCAAAGTCTTCCGTATCAAAGTAGATATTTGAAATAGTTGAAATTGGATAGTCATCTTCTACTAAATATTCCTTTAAATCTTGGATGAGTTTATCTAAAATTTCTTTGGAGACAATATATTTGGTTTCAATCCGCTTAAAAGTTGTTTCGATTGGTTTCATAAGTCTTTCTCCTCTTGTTTTTAGTTATACTATTTTTAAACAAGGTGAACTTGCTTGTGTTTGATTTTAGGGGGCTTTTCTAAAACTTTTGTTAAATTTAACTTAATTGAAACTAAACTTAAGAAAACTTTCAGAAAAATTTTAGACTACTTTTAGGAAGCTCCCGTAGACTAAGAGCATGTAAAATGAAAGACGAGGAAATGAGCATGAAAGCAAAAAAATGGACATTCCTATTAACAAGTATAACAACTCTAGCACTGGTAACAGCATGTACCCAGTCAACTTCAAATACAACAGCTAGCAATACTGCGACAACGAAAACGAAATCAACTACAGAAGCTAAGAAAACTAGCTATTTTACAGACAAGGACTATGATACTTCTTATGATGAAAAGACAGCAGCAACTGTAACCTTGTCTGGGACAACAGCGACGGTATCAGGTGACGGAGTTGCCGTATCAGGTTCGACTGTTACTATTTCTAAGGCAGGAACCTATGTCATATCTGGTCAATCCGACGGAGTTCAAATCAAGATTGAAGCCGAAAAGACTGATGATGTACATATCGTACTAAACGGCGCCACTATGACCAATACCAATGCTGCTATTTCCGCTACATCAGCTGGTCATGTTTACCTAACTCTAGCAGATGGCACAACCAATAGCCTCTCAGATTCAGCTTCTAATAGTGATGAAAAAGCTGATGCAGCCCTCTTCTCTAAAGTGGACTTGACCATCAATGGTAAAGGAACTCTCAATGTAGATGGTAAGAAAAACAATGGTATTAAGGCCAACGATACACTTCACATCACAGGCGGAACTTACAACATCACAGCAGTTGGAGATGCCTTTAATGTCAATGATGAACTCAACATTACCGGCACAACCATGACTATCGATGCCAAGGAAGATGGAGTTAAGGTCGATAATGATGAGGACACATCTGTAGGAACCATGTATCTCTCTGATAATACCATCACTGTTACTGCAGGAGACGATGGTATCCACGCATCAGGTGGTTTGGTTATTGATAGTGGTACTTATACCGTTAAGAATTCTACAGAAGGGCTTGAAGGTAAGTCAATCACTATCAACGGTGGAGACATCACCATATACTCAACAGATGATGGTGTCAATGCGGCCAACAAAAACGCCCAACAAAGTGAAATCTTCTTTACTATGAATGGTGGGAATTTAACCGTTGAAGTTGGTCAAGGGGACACGGATCCAATTGACTCAAATGGTAACATTACTGTTACGGGAGGAACCATCAAAATGACTGGTCAAACTGGTTTTGACTTTGATGGAACAGCGACTTACACAGGCGGAGACATCTATTTCAATGGTGAAAAACAAACTGAGATTGTCAATTCTATACCTGGTGGAGGTGGACCTCAAGGGAATGGTGGCCCTGGTGGACGACCATAAAAGAAAATCTCCTTTCTCGAAAGAGAAGGGAGATTTTCTTATGTTATTAGGACGAAAAAGAATTATTCTCCGTCTTTTTTAAAGATGTTTTTTACGCCAGATACTGCACCTTCGACAGCTTCTTTTGCATCTTCAGCAACTTCTTTAGCTTTTGAAGCTACCTTTTCTGCAGCTCCTTCTGCTTGAGTTTTTGTATCGCCAGTTAGTTTACCAAAACCTTCTTTAACAGAACCTTTAGCTTGGTTGAATTTTTCTTCGATTGACATGGGGGATACCTCCGTTAATTTTTTGTATTATCTAAATTACATCAGATACTAATTTAAGTATATACCCTTTTATGCTAAAAAGCAAAAAACTGATACGAAAAGCATCAGTTTATTTTTTTAATAGGTTACAATATTTAATTGACCTTTATCATATTCAGCGATAAAGATATTAGAAACGTCTTCGAAACCTTCCTCTTTTAATTTTTCTGTTAGCCATTCTTCAGATTTGCCAATGGTTTCTAGGATTTCGACTTGGACAACGCCATCTGTAATGACTGGGTACTTAGGATTCTCGTCACCCATTCTTACGACAATCAGCTGTCCGTTTTGCTCAATCACAGCTCTCTTGACTTCTTTCAATTGGAAGATTCCTTGAGCGCGCAATTTAAGAGCTACATCTGCAGCTGCAAGACCTTTTGAGCGGCAGGTTTCAGGATCTAACTTACCATTTTTAATGATAATAGTTGGTTTCCCGTCAATTAAGTGTTTGAAAAAGGAAATATTGGTATTCAGCCATTTAAGGAGCAGGATGAGAATAGTCCAGATGATTAAGATTGTTACGTATTGGATGATGGTAATCGAGCTATTGTAGATAACCCCACCGATAATACCCCCGAGAACAAAGTTCTGGATTTGATCTACTGCAGAACTTGGTGCTAAATTTCCTTTACCTGTTACGTTAATAACAAAAACAAGAGAAAGTAGCCCCAAGGCCAATTTAATTGCAATCGTAGCAAAAAAGCTTATCATTTTTCAACCTCCACGAGTTCAACGTCTGATTTATAGAGTTCCATCTTTTCTAACAAATAGCTATCTTGGTCAGTCCCGCTAATGGCACGATAAAAATTGTCGCCAACCTTAATAATAGCTCCATCAGTAGTAGCTGAAGTATTGACATAAATATCTTTTTTATCAACACCTAACTCTTTTGATACAATCTCGATGAAGTGTAAGGAACTACGAAATTGATTATCATTGGATTGGCTGTTTTGAAAATTCGTAATGCTAATCAATACAAAAGCAATTAACGTCAAAATAGAAATGAGCGATAATTCACGGAACTTACTCCCTCTTTTATCTTTGAAAGCCTTAAATGCAAAGAATCCAGTCACAATCACTAAGAATGTCGACACAATAATCATGGTCCAATTCTGTTGACTAATCTGACTGAGAACATAGTCATATGAATAGAATTTCATAAGATTTCTCCCTTTTTTAAATTCAATCTATTATAAACTAATTCCTAAGCTATAGCAATTTTATTATGACGAAAAAAGCATTTAATTGTTGTTTCCTACTTAAGGTAGGTTTTTCTGATTTGACTTAGCCTCCCGTCTTGACTTTCGTTTAGCTTTTGTTATAATAGTACAAATTTAGAGGAGGTGCTTTATGATTCAAAAACATGCCATTCCTATTTTAGAATTTGATGACAATCCTCAGGCAGTCATCATGCCAAATCACGAAGGATTAGATTTACAATTGCCAAAGAAGTGTATCTATGCATTTTTGGAGGAGGAGATTGACCGCTACGCCCAGGAAATAGGAGCAGAGTGCGTTGGCGAGTTCATTTCTGCCACCAAGACTTATCCAGTCTATGTCATCAACTACAAGGGCGAGGAGATTTGTCTTGCCCAGGCTCCCGTTGGCTCTGCTCCAGCGGCCCAGTTTATGGATTGGTTGATTGGCTACGGTGTGGAACAAATCATTTCCACTGGAACCTGTGGCGTCCTAGCCGATATAGAGGAAAATGCCTTTCTGGTTCCAGTCCGAGCCCTGCGAGATGAGGGGACCAGCTACCACTATGTAGCGCCTTCTCGTTATATGGATGTACATGTCGAAGCGATTTCTGCCATCGAGCAAGTCTTGGAACAACTAGGCATTCCTTATGAAGAGGTTATGACTTGGTCGACAGATGGTTTTTACCGAGAAACAGCTGAAAAAGTTGCCTATCGTAAGAAAGAAGGCTGTGCAGTTGTGGAGATGGAGTGCTCCGCTCTTGCGGCAGTAGCCCAGCTACGTGGAGTTGTCTGGGGAGAGTTGCTCTTTACCGCAGATTCTTTAGCCGATTTAGAAAATTATGATAGCCGCGATTGGGGTTCAGAAGCTTTTGACAAGGCCTTAGAACTCTGTCTTGAAATCGTTAGTCATATGTGACTGCTTTAACTGTTTTATGGTACAATGTAACTATGTTATTCAAATCATTTTCGGAAAAAATAAACACGACCTTGGGGCGTTTATCACCTGCTCGTCGAATTTTTTTAAGTTTTGCTTTGGTTATTCTCGCAGGCTCTCTCCTTTTGAGTCTGCCATTTGTGCAAGCAACAAGCTCCCAAGCGACCTATTTCGACCATCTCTTTACAGCAGTATCCATGGTCTGTGTGACAGGACTCTTTACTCAACCAGTAGCTACCACATATAACATCTGGGGGCAGTTAATCTGTATGTTTTTAATCCAGATTGGTGGTTTGGGTCTCATGACCTTTATAGGGGTCTTTTATATTCAAAGCAAGCAAAAGCTAAGTCTTCGTAGCCGTGAAACAATTCTGGAGAGCTTTAGTTATGGAGAAACTCAGTCTTTAATGGTTTTCATACGTTCGATTTTCTTGACGACTTTTATCGTTGAAGGACTCGGAGCCTTCCTGTTAAGTTTTCGTTTTGTTCCGGAATTTGGTTGGGGCCGAGGGATTTTTACCTCTATCTTCGTAGCTATTTCAGCTTTCTGTAATGCTGGTTTTGATAATTTTGGAAGTACAAGTTTAGTAGCTTTTCAAACTGATCCTTTGATTAATCTAGTGCTTGCTGCTTTGATCATCACAGGCGGTCTAGGGTTCATGGTTTGGTTTGACCTGGCCACGCAGTTGAGCAAGAAAAAACGTCGGCTTCGCTTCCATACCAAGTTGGTTCTCTTCTTGACTGCTGGAATTTTATTTACTGGAACAGTTTCAACCCTCTTGATAGAGTGGAACAATCCGGGAACGATTGGAAATCTCAGCATCCCTGATAAATTGCTAGTCAGTTTTTTCCAAACAGTTAGCATGAGAACGGCGGGTTTTGCTTCTATTGATTTTACCCAGGCTCGGCCTGTTACTTTGCTGATTTATATCTTACAAATGTTTCTCGGTGGGGCGCCTGGTGGAACAGCCGGGGGGCTTAAAATCACAACCTTCTTTGTATTATTGGTCTTTGCACGCAGTGAACTTTTAGGATTACCCCATGCCAATGTAGCTCGGAGAACAATTTTACCTCGGACAGTCCAAAAATCATTCAGTGTTTTTATCATCTTCTTGATAACTTTTTTATTGGGCTTAATCTTAGTAGGAATAACAGCTGAGGGAAATCCGCGCTTTATCTACATCATGTTCGAGACAATTTCAGCGCTTGCCACGGTCGGAGTGACTGCCAATCTGACACCAGAGTTAGGTAGATTAGCTCTTAGCATTATCATGCTACTGATGTTTATCGGACGAATTGGGCCGCTGACGCTATTAGTTAGTTTGGCTGAGTATCAACCAGATAAGAAAGATATGATCCACTATATGAAAGCAGATATTACCATAGGATAAGAAAGGATAAACTATGTCAGATCGGACAATTGGAATTTTAGGTTTGGGAATTTTTGGGAGCAGTGTTCTCGCGGCTCTTGCTATGCATGATGTAAATATAATCGCCATTGATGACCATGAGGAGCGAATCAATCAGTTCGAACCAGTCTTGGTACGTGGAGTTGTTGGAGATATTACCGATGAAGAGCTCTTGCTCTCAGCAGGAATTGACACCTGCGATACAGTTGTCGTGGCAACTGGGGAAAATTTAGAATCAAGTGTGCTTGCAGTCATGCATTGCAAGAGTCTAGGAGTGCCAACTGTTATTGCTAAGGTTAAAAGCCATACAGCAAAAAAAGTCCTTGAAAAAATTGGCGCAGATTCAGTCATCTCACCAGAGTTTGAAATGGGGCGCTCATTGGCACAGACTATTTTATTTAATAACAGCGTTGATGTTTTTCAGTTGGATAAAAATGTCTCTATTGTTGAGATGAAAATTCCACGGTCGTGGGCAGGTAAGAGTCTAAGTGAACTTGATCTTCGAGGACAATACAATCTCAATATTCTTGGTTTTCGTGACTATGAAAATGCTCCTCTAGACGTTCAGTTTGGTCCAGATGATCAATTGAAAGCTGATGGCTATATGATGGCAGTAATCAATAACCAATATTTGGATAATCTAGCACACCTCAATGATTAAAAGAGAAATGACTAATCTTTTTTCTAGTGACTATTGAGTCAATATAAGTATTTTATAAGAAGGATTTAAGAAAAATTTTAACTTTTTCTTAATCCTTTTTAATTTTAGGAGATTATACTAGAGCTATCAAAAAAAGAAAACTCTAAGGAGAATCCTATGAAATTCAATTCAAATCAAAGATATACTCGTTGGTCTATTCGTCGTCTCAGTGTCGGTGTCGCCTCAGTTGTTGTGACCAGTGGCTTCTTTGTCCTAGTTGGTCAACCAAGTTCTGTACGTGCCGATGAGGTCAATCCGACCCCTGCTCAAGTCGTGCCAGATGCTGCTTCGGTGAGTGCAAAGAGCGACTTACCAGTAGAGCTACTCAAAGAAGCAGTCGATACAGCTCTTCCTTCAGAACAGGCAGACTTAGCATCCAAAGCAAGCTTGGATACTACAAACTCTCCAGAGAAAGCGGATGTAGCTGCTAAAGACCAAGTAGTAGTACCAAAAGAAGAAGTACAAGCAAAACCAGAGTCTAAGAAAGAAACAGAAGATTCGGTTAAGCCTGCAACAAATTCTGCTCCTGTAGTGTCTGAGCAAGAGCGTGAAGCAAGTGAAGCTCAACCAGCAACCACTCCAGCTGAAGTTCAAAAAGGTGTGGCAGACAACACCAAAGATACAGTGGATGTTCCAGCTTCTTACTTGGATAGAGCTAACTTCCCAGGCCCATTCACAGCAGGTGTTAACCAAGTTATTCCATACGAATTCTTCGCTGGAGACGGTATGTTAACTCGTTTGATTTTGAAAGCATCAGATAAGGCTCCATGGTCTGACAATGGTTCAGCTAAAAATCCAGCTCTTCCACCAGTAGAAAAATTGGGCAAAGGCCTTTACTTCTATGAAGTGGACTTGGCTGGCACTCAAGGCAAATCAGATAAAGAGCTTCTTGACCTCTTGAAACAAAACGGCACTCAAAGCTACAAAGCTACCATCAAGGTGTATGGTGCGAAAGATGGCAAGGCAGATTTGAATAATCTCGTAGCGACTAAAGATTTGAATGTCAATTTGAATGGCTTGACCACTCCAGCTGAAGTTCAAAAAGGTGTGGCAGACAACACCAAAGATACAGTGGATGTTCCAGCTTCTTACTTGGATAGAGCTAACTTCCCAGGCCCATTCACAGCAGGTGTTAACCAAGTTATTCCATACGAATTCTTCGCTGGAGACGGTATGTTAACTCGTTTGATTTTGAAAGCATCAGATAAGGCTCCATGGTCTGACAATGGTTCAGCTAAAAATCCAGCTCTTCCACCAGTAGAAAAATTGGGCAAAGGCCTTTACTTCTATGAAGTGGACTTGGCTGGCACTCAAGGCAAATCAGATAAAGAGCTTCTTGACCTCTTGAAACAAAACGGCACTCAAAGCTACAAAGCTACCATCAAGGTGTATGGTGCGAAAGATGGCAAGGCAGATTTGAATAATCTCGTAGCGACTAAAGATTTGAATGTCAATTTGAATGGCTTGACCACTCCAGCTGAAGTTCAAAAAGGAGTGGCTGACAATACAAAAGACATAGTAGATGTTCCAGCCTCTTATCTGGATAAGGCCAACTTCCCTGGTCCATTCACAGCCGGTGTTAACCAAGTCATCCCATACGAGTTCTTCGCTGGTGACGGTATGTTGACTCGTCTGATTTTGAAAGCCTCAGACAAAGCTCCATGGTCAGACAACGGTTCAGCTAAAAATCCTGCTCTCCCACCAGTAGAAAAATTGGTCAAAGGTCTTTACTTCTATGAAGTGGACTTGGCCGGTACTCAAGGCAAATCTGACAAAGAACTTCTTGACCTCTTGAAACAAAATGGTACACAAAGCTATAAAGCTACTATCAAAGTGTACGGCGCAAAAGATGGCAAGGCAGATTTGAGCAATCTTGTAGCGACTAAGGACTTGACAGTAAACTTGAATGGCTTAACTACTCCAGCTGAAGTACAAAAAGGAGTGGCCGACAATACCAAAGACACAGTAGATGTTCCAGCTACTTACTTGGATAAAGCCAACTTCCCAGGCCCATTCACAGCTGGTGTCAACCAAGTCATTCCATACGAATTCTTCGCTGGTGACGGTATGTTGACTCGCCTTATCTTGAAAGCGTCCGACAAGGCTCCATGGTCAGACAATGGCTCAGCCAAAAATCCTGCTCTCCCACCAGTAGAGAAATTGGGCAAAGGTCTCTACTTCTATGAAGTGGATTTGGCAGGTACCCAAGGCAAATCTGATAAAGAGCTTCTTGACCTCTTAAAACAAAATGGTGCGCAAAGTTATAAAGCTACTATCAAAGTGTACGGCACTAAAGATGGCAAGGCTGATTTGACTAACCTCGTAGCGACTAAGGATTTGGATGTCAACTTGAATGGCTTGACTACTCCAGCTGAAGTACAAAAAGGAGTGGCCGACAACACCAAAGACACAGTAGATGTCCCAGCCACTTATTTGGACAAGGCCAACTTCCCAGGCCCATTCACAGCCGGAGTCAACCAAGTCATTCCATACGAATTCTTCGCTGGTGACGGCATGTTGACTCGCCTTATCTTGAAAGCCTCAGACAAGGCTCCATGGTCAGACAACGGTTCGGCTAAAAATCCCGCCCTCCCACCAGTAGAGAAATTAGGCAAAGGTCTCTACTTCTACGAAGTGGACTTGGCAGGCACTCAAGGCAAATCAGACAAAGAGCTTCTAGACCTCTTAAAACAAAATGGCACTCAAAGTTATAAAGCTACCATCAAAGTGTACGGCGCTAAAGATGGCAAAGTAGATTTGAGTAATCTTGTAGCGACTAAGGATTTGACAGTAAACTTGAATGGGTATAAGTCTCTCAATCCGATGAAATCTAAAATGCCAGCTGCTAGCCAGGATAAGATGGTGCATAGCAAGGAGCAGGACAAAACTATGAATGCTAGCCAGCCAATGGCAACACCAAACATGAAACAAGACCAAGCTCCAGCAGCCTCAAGCAAAATGTCTGATGAAAGCAAGATGGCATCTAATAACAAGACGTCAAGTCCAATGATGGCTAATCAAAAGAAAGAGCAAAAAGACATGCTTCCATATACTGGTGAAGGCCAAACATCAATGACTACTCTTGGATTCGTTGGATTCGCCTTGGCCGGACTGCTAGGTGGCCTCGGTTTGAAAGCTAAAAAAGAGGAAAATGACTAGTCTAGCTACAGACTTTCTATCTAGGATTTAAAAAATCCAGATAGCGATTAGAATGTTCGTAAAGAGATTAAAATAGTGTTATACTATTGTGGTATAGCACTGTTTTTTTCAAAGGAGAGACAGATGGGAAAGACTATTTTACTCGTTGACGACGAGGTAGAAATCACAGATATTCATCA
Organism: Streptococcus infantis; assembly: GCF_047463615.1. GTDB lineage: Bacteria > Bacillota > Bacilli > Lactobacillales > Streptococcaceae > Streptococcus > Streptococcus infantis_X. The sequence goes on from NZ_JASHDO010000014.1 coordinate 20,598, forward strand.
ACGCTATCTGGTTCAGGCAGGGTATCAGGTTTTGGTGGCTCATGATGGAGTAGAGGCCTTGGAAATCTTCAAGCGAAAAGTGATTGATTTGATTATTACAGATATCATGATGCCTCGGATGGATGGTTATGATTTGATTAGTGAGGTTCAGTATCAATCTCCAGATCAGCCTTTTCTCTTTATCACGGCTAAGACTAGCGAGCAGGACAAGATTTATGGCTTGAGCCTAGGGGCAGATGACTTTATTGCCAAGCCCTTTAGCCCTCGTGAGCTGGTTTTGCGTGTCCACAATATCATGCGTCGCCTTCATCGTGGAGGTGATACAGAAGTCGTCAGTCTCGGGGATTTACGGATGAATCACGGTAGTCATGAGGTCCAAGTCGGAGATGTGGCGCTTGATTTGACAGTCAAATCCTTCGAACTTCTATGGCTTTTAGCTAGTAATCCAGAGCGAGTTTTTTCTAAGACAGACCTCTATGAAAAAGTCTGGCAAGAAGACTATGTAGATGATACTAATACCTTGAATGTTCATATTCATGCTCTTCGACAGGAGTTGGCTAAACATTCTAGTGCAGAAACACCGACCATCAAAACCGTCTGGGGCTTGGGCTACAAAATTGAGAAAGCACGAGGTAGACAATGAAACTAAAAAGTTATATTTTAGTGGGGTATGTCATTTCAACACTTCTAACGATTATCGTTGTCTTTTGGGCCATCCAGCGAATGCTAATTGACGAAAGAGAAATTTATTTCTTGGTGGGGATGACTCTCATGGCTAGTTTTGTCGGTGCTGGGATTAGTCTCTTTCTCCTGTCGCCAGTCTTTACTTCATTGGGTAAACTGAAGGAACATGCCAAGCGAGTAGCAGACAAGGACTTTTCATCAAATCTGGAGGTTCAAGGCCCTGTAGAATTTCAGCAATTAGGCCAAGCTTTTAATGAAATGTCCCATGATTTGCAGGAGACCTTTGATTCCTTGGAAGAAAGCGAACGAGAAAAGGGCTTGATGATTGCCCAGCTATCTCATGATATCAAGACTCCCATTACTTCGATTCAAGCGACGGTAGAAGGGATTTTGGATGGGGTTATCAAGGAAGGAGAACAGGACCATTATCTAGCAACCATTGGACGCCAGACGGAAAGACTCAATAAACTAGTTGAAGAGTTGAATTATTTGACCCTAAACACAGCTAGAAATCAGGTGGAACCGACCAGCAAGGACAACATTTTTTTGGACCAGCTCTTGATTGAGTGTATGAGTGAATTTCAGTTCTTGATTGAGCAGGAGGGACGAGATGTCCATTTGCAGGTAATCCCAGAGTCTGCCCGGATTGAGGGAGATTATGCCAAACTTTCTCGTATCTTGGTGAATCTGGTCAATAACGCTTTTAAATACTCTGCTCCAGGAACCAAGCTGGAGGTGGTAGCTAAACTGGAGAAGAACCAGCTTTCAATCAGTGTAACGGATGAGGGGCAGGGCATTGCCCCAGAGGACTTGGAGAATATTTTCAAACGCCTTTATCGTGTCGAAACTTCGCGTAACATGAAAACAGGTGGTCATGGCTTAGGGCTTGCGATTGCGCGTGAATTGGCCCATCAATTGGGTGGGGAAATTACAGTCAGTAGCCAGTACGGACTAGGAAGCACCTTTACCCTCCTTCTCAATCTCTCTGGCAATGAAAATAAAGCTTAAAACCCCTTTACAAATCTAACCATTCATGGTACAATATCCCTTGTGTGAAATATCAGCAGGAAAGCATGAAGCTCGTCAACAGATGTCTTCTGATAAGTAACCTTGGCTGTTTAGGCGAAGGGCATCTGCACGAATCAGGGCTTTCTAAGTGACTATTTCCACCGAAATATTAATTATATCAGGAGGACATATACATGTCACGTTATACAGGACCATCTTGGAAACAAGCTCGTCGCCTTGGCCTTTCACTTACAGGTACAGGTAAAGAATTGGCACGTCGTAACTACGTACCAGGACAACACGGACCAAACAACCGTTCTAAATTGTCAGAATACGGTTTGCAATTGGCTGAAAAACAAAAACTTCGTTTCACTTACGGTGTAGGTGAAAAACAATTCCGTAACTTGTTCGTACAAGCTACTAAGATTAAAGAAGGAATCCTTGGTTTCAACTTCATGCTCCTTTTGGAACGTCGTTTGGATAACGTTGTTTACCGTCTTGGCCTTGCAACTACACGTCGTCAAGCACGTCAATTCGTAAACCACGGTCACATTCTTGTTGACGGAAAACGTGTTGATATCCCATCATACCGCGTAACTCCAGGTCAAGTGATCTCAGTTCGTGAAAAATCATTAAAAGTTCCAGCAATCCTTGAAGCAGTAGAAGCTACTCTTGGACGTCCAGCATTCGTATCATTCGACGCTGAAAAATTGGAAGGTTCATTGACTCGTTTGCCAGAACGTGATGAAATCAACCCAGAAATCAACGAAGCCCTTGTCGTTGAATTCTACAACAAAATGCTTTAATTTTAAGATATATCTTACGAAAAGCCTACAACAGTGGGCTTTTTTCTTTATCTTTGAGATGCTGTTTGTTTTATAAATCACTTTTCGGAAATCGACATATAAAATCAAGAAGAGATTGTCTTTTTTCACCTAACTTGTCAACATTCACGATTTCCATAACATCAGAGGGTAAAAAAGAGACAAGATAGAAACTAGGGCCCTTCTTTCCCCCTTTCTCTGCTATACTACAAGCAGAGAAAGGGGGAAAGCAAATGCTTGAGAAATACTATGCAAAGGTAAAAGGGATTGTCCATAAATGCCGAAAAGATTATTAT
>NZ_JASHDO010000015.1:0-18740 GCF_047463615.1 Streptococcus infantis
CACATAATGAACAGTTGATGTTACATCTTTCTTCCATTGATCTGTCTCAGGGTATTTAGGACTCTTTGGATCTTTTGGATTGATTGGATCTGTTGGTTTATGTGGATTATTTGGTCCAACTGGAGTTACATCGTGTTTTAATTTAACTACGAATTCTTGATCAATGTTTTTATCATCATCAAATTTCTTTTGATCTGCAGTTGAGTTTGTGAAACCATCTTCTACAAGTTTGTAACCCTTATTAACAAAATCAGCAATCTTAGCTGCAGTTGAGTAGTTAATGGCTTCACCAGATTTACCTTCAACTTCATCTTTTGCTAATTCCTTATTATTAGCACTTGTATCAATGTATTTGACAATAGCTTTTTGTTTTACTTTTTTATAGACAACAACTGTTTCATAGACACCCAAATCAGATTTGGCTACAATATTACGCCAATAAGTTTCTGAAACGGTACGTTTACCTGCTTGAGCATCAATAAGCGTTTCTGGTGCATTGCTTGAATCATATGAAACAGAAACTGAATCAGCTTTAGCCCCAGCTTCTAATCCTGGAACATTAGTTGACTTGATTTCTGCTTCATAGCCTTCGACTTTTGGCGAAGCGATAGTACCATAATTATAGGTACCTGAATTTGTTCCAGCTTCTTTCCAACCTGTATCAGCTATGTTATCTCCATCGATATCAGAAATGTGATACTTCGCTTTACTATAAGCTGCTAAGAATTCATCACCATTTCTAACGCTTGAATTTCTCAAAATATTTTCGAAACCTTCTTTGTCGATTGAGACATCCAGAGTACGGTTCCATTCTGATGACTGGATAACATCATTTTTAACTGGAGTTCCATCTTCGTAGACATATTTGATGATATTTTTATGAACACCAGTCGGGTTGATTTTCGAACCATTTGAAACCCAAATGTTTTGACGGTTATGACCAACAGGGTCAATACCATAGGTTCTATCTGTAGCACTTACCCCACCAGAAGAAGATCCTGTTCGAACAGATGCAGCGTTAGCAGGTTGAATATCTGGTCTTCCACTTTGGAAACCAGCGATTGGCATTGAACCACCCTGGATATTAGTCCAAACAGAACTTTGTTTATCTTTAGTTTGACTATCCCTACCATCTTTATTCATAGAATATACGGTATAAGTTCCAACAGTAGAGCCACCGTTCCGACTAGCCGGACCGTTAAATTCTATTCTGTTTCTAGAAGCTTGGGATTTCTCTGAAATATAAAGGATGTTTCCGTGTCCGATATCCTGTGGATTGTTCCCTTGAGGAATAGATAATGGTAATTTACCAGTAATTTCCCCTGCTGAAAGACCTTGTGAGTTTGTATATCTCATAAAGGATACATAAAGTGGGTTATTGAACTGGAAGATAGTATTCCTACTTGATCCCAAGGCTACGGAAATCAACTCTGCATAGTAGTTGGTGTTATCGTCTCGGATATCTACGATAGAACCTTTATTAGCTTGGAAAAGTGGCTCAGACTTAGTACCATTCTGAGAACCAAGTGAAATGACATCATCCCAGGCATTGTCGCCACGATTGTCCATTTGCACACGGAAAGTCGCAAAGTCATCTACAAGAATCTTACCATTTTCATTTAGACCAATATAGTTATAACCATCGTAACTACCAGAAGGTCCACCACCACTCCTAGGTCCTTTACCATCTGAGTGGAAGGTATTTGTCGAATGTTTACCGAAGGCTACTCTTGAATCATTACCGAAATCAAGTGCTACACCGCGTCCTCTATTTTCAAATCGAACTTTTGAATCCTGACCTGTGACAAGTTCTGAGTTATTACCCATCATAATACCGTCACGACCGTTAAATTCAAATGTTCCTTCTTCGCCAATAAGAACTCGGCTAGGACCATTTTTACGACCGTTGTTATTAGGACCGTAACCACCGAAACGATCCTTATCAGTAACTCCATCCCCTGGACGGTTTATACCAATTGAAATACCTTGACCAATACTAGTATTTAAGACTAACTTAGAGCCTTTACCAGTTTCTACGGTTCCACTATCAGCCATGAAAATACCAGCATTATGGTAGCGAGCACTATCAGTTTGGTTGCCAGTGTTCATGTTGATAGTAAGACTAGCTTTATCTTTTACACTAACCTTAGCTCCACTTTCAAGAGTAATTGCATCCCCTTGAGAAGAACGGTTAAGCGTTAAACTAGCTCCCTCAGCAACTGTTACAGATTTAGCATCATGAATATTTGATTCACGACGTTTATCTGAACGGCCAGCAGCGCCAACATTACGTTGTACGTGTTGAGTTTGACCATTTGCTGCTTGATAACTGTCACTAACTGTTGAAGTTGTATTTCCTTTGATAACGACATGGGTGTTACCACCACCACCATAAAGTGATGAACCAACACTAGTTACATTTTCAAAGGTAACAGTATTTGAACCGCTAGTTCTTGATAAATCAATTGGACCTTTAGAATTAGCAGTCGCTATTTTAAGGTTTTTAAGATTTAGTTCCCAGCTAGCTCCTGTCAACTCCAAAGTGTGTGACAAAAGTTCAAGACGAGCGTTTTCATTTTTACCTTGGATAGTAACTGGACGTGACGGGGCATTAATGGTAGTTCTACGGTCAACAGATCCTGGACGTCCATTGTCGGTATTACCATTATCACCTTGAGCTACGACATCACCATTTACAGTGATTTCGCTGACATTTCCATCCTCTAAGGCTGAAACAAACTCACTCCAATTTGATACTTCACGTTTATTTTCTGAAGTAGCTCGACGTGTACGTGTTGAACGGCGTGATTCAGCTGGAGCTGGAGCTTTATCAGTAGACTTAGCATCTTTGTCAGCAACTTCAGCTGGAGCTTTGTCAGTAGACTTATCGTCTTTTTCAGCGACTTCAGCTTTAACTTCAGTTGCTTTCGCCGTATCTTCACTTGATTCTTTAGCTGATGCTTCTGATTTCTCAGATTTTGGATTTTCTGTTGCAACTTTTTCAGAATCTGAAGAAACTTCAGTTGTTTCTGGTGTTACAACAGCTTTATCAGCTACTGTTGGTTTTGAATCGGCAGTTTCTGGTGCTGAGGATTCAGATGTACTATTTGAACTATCTGGCTTTGCAGCTAATACAGAACTTGGTACAGTTTCTGAAACTTTAGCCTCATCAGCACTAGCGACTTGTCCACTCAAAAAGAATGCTGTCCCCAAAAGAACAGACGCTAAACCAAAGCTATACTTACGTAAAGAAAAGCGTTGGCGCTCATTAAAATGAAACTTCATTTTATTATATTCTCCTTAATTTTTTTGTAAATTCTTACAAGTACTAGTATATCACTATGAGTTAATATTTCAAGCATTTATATTTTTTTTTTGAAAAAAACAATACTTTTCTTTGTTAAAAAATCGTTCCTTGAAATAAGTAATCCCATTTGGTTTCCAAAGGTTTGATTTAGAATTTTTTTGTATCACGAACCCAATTATATTAATCTGATTTCCATCAAAATTTATAATATCTTTAAATATTCTTGGTATATTTTATCTATAAAGATTCATAGTATTTAAATTAAAAATTTTAAATCTGACGTCTCATATTACATAACCAACACATAATGTAAAATAGCATAATTGGGATACAATAAATATCCAAAATAAAATAGACCAGTTTCCTGATCTACTTTATTCTATATTCATTCACTCAAAACTATTTTTTGGTCAAAATTTGGTCAAAATTTGTTCAAAAAAATTAAAAATACTTAATTATTTTTAAAAATGAAATTGTTGAAAAAGCCATTAAATAAACACTTTGAATATTCTTTGTATTTGTTTACATTTCTAAAAATGCCCCCTGCAGGAATCGAACCTGCAACTACTCCTTAGGAGGGAGTTGTTATATCCATTGAACTAAGGGAGCTAGAGAAAAACTCTGCCGAATGAGCAGAGTTTTTTGGTCGAATTAACGACGGATTTCTTTGATACGAGCCGCCTTACCTTGAAGAGCACGCAAGTAGTACAATTTCGCACGACGTACTTTACCGTAACGAACAACTTCGATCTTTTCAACACGTGGAGTGTGAATTGGGAAGATACGTTCAACACCTACACCGTTAGAAATTTTACGAACTGTGTAGTTTTCTGAGATGCCAGCACCTTTACGTGCAATAACAACACCTTCAAAAATCTGGATACGTTCACGGTTACCTTCGACAACTTTCGCGTGTACACGAACAGTGTCACCAGGACGGAATGATGGGATATCAGTACGAAGTTGACCTTCAGTCAAGCTTTGGATTAATGGATTCATTTTATTCTCCTATCTTTGTCAATCTTGAGGAAACTTCCTCAGCGGATAAACTGTATTTTTGTGCGTCCATTACACACAAGATACAGTTTATCAAATTTCTAAAAAAAAGTAAAGAAATTTATAGCAAAATTCCTAAAAAAATCGCTACTAAACCACCTAAGTAAGTTAAGAGAAAATAGCTGAAAAATACTTTCTTATCACTCAACAGTCTTTGGAGTTCATCATTCAAGGTTGAAAAAGTGGTTAGACCTCCACAAAAACCAGTTGCTAGAATAGCATAGAGCTCTTTATCTTCTACATAATTGTAAAATAAACCAATTAAAAAACAACCTAAAAGATTTGCTAGAAGTGTTCCTAATGGTAAAACCCTCTCTTGATTGAGACTAGACAGGAAATAACGGACAAGTGCTCCGACACCACAAGCAAGTGCTAGATAAATGATTACCATTTCTTCCTCCCTAGATAATAAGCCAATAAAAGCCCTCCACCAATGCTCAGAACTAGATAGATTACCAGACTTGGATAAGAACCTGTATCCAGCAATTTTACGGCATCTAACATGAGACTAGAAAAGGTTGTCAAACCTCCGCAAAAACCTGTACCCAGTGCTAAAATCAGCCCCTTACTGGTCCCCTTATAAACCAGATAACCCTTAACAAGATAAACCAAGCAGAAAATACCTAGATAGTTGACAAAGAGAGTGCCCCAAGGGAAGCCTGGACTGGCTGGCAACCATGTAGAAATCAGATAGCGGACAAGTCCTCCCAGCATGGCAGCTAGAAAAATTCCTAGCGGATGGAATTGTTCTTTTTTCATAAGAGTTTCTGCTCCTGGTAGTCTCTAGAGCGCTTGAGAATATCTGAAAAAGTCGCGACTATCGGCTCCTGATACTGCTTATCCTCTACCCGATTTCTTACTTTCTCAAATATTATTCCCTCTCTTTTACTATCAAAGACTGGCTTTCCTGAAGTTTTTTTAAAGGTCGCCACCTGATCCACTAAGGTCATACGTTTTTCTAAAAGGCCAACTAATTCTTGGTCAACTTGATCTATCTGTTGACGAATAACTTCCAAATCCATCTCGTCTCCTTTTTTATTTCATGTTTTCATACAAAAGTCTTCTTCAAAGTGGTGCGAAAAGAGAAACTGCTAAGAAATGAAAAAGACTGCACTAACCTTGTTTAGTCAGCACAGTCAGATCTTTACCCTACTTTAGCAGCTAACTCTTCTGCGAATTGCTCTAAGCGTTCAATATCTTCTTCTTCTGCAGAAAGATCTACTTTGACAGATTCTGAACCTTTCTCAGCTCCTGTAGAAGCAAATACATGATCAAAATCATCAACAGCTTTACAAAACTCGTCGTAGAAAGTATCACCTGATCCAACAACTCCGTAGATTTTGCCATTCAAGTTAAGATCTGCTAGGTCTTCATAGAAGTCCATCATCTCATCTGGTAACTCTCCATCACCATAAGTGTAGGTTGCTACAATTGCGATATCTGCTTCTAGGAAGTCTGAAGCGTCAACAGTTGTACACTCGTCCACATCGACATCCAATCCCAAGTCACGTAATTTATCTGCTACAATATCTGCGATTTCTTCGGTATTACCGGTCATACTGGCAAATACAATTTTTGCTAATGCCATATCGTCCTCCTCAATTTATCTTTCTCCATTATATCACATCTTTTTCATTTTAAAAATAAAAACTCTTGTGCTACAATGAAATGAGAAAGAATTGAGGTTATTTATGGAGATTTGCCACCAAATTTTAGAAAAAATTAAAGAATACGATACCATTATCATTCACCGTCATATGAAACCAGACCCTGATGCCTTGGGAAGTCAGGTCGGACTGAAGGCTCTCTTGGAACATCATTTCCCAGAGAAAAATATCAAGGTAGTCGGTTATGATGAACCAACTCTAACATGGCTTGCAAAGATGGATCAGGTTGCAGATAGTGACTACCACGGTGCTCTTGCAATTATCTGTGATACTGCCAATACGGCTCGTATTGATGACAAGAATTACCAACAGGCTGAAACTGTTATCAAGATTGACCACCATCCAAATGACGAAGTTTATGGGGACTTGGTCTGGGTGGATACTAATTCAAGTAGTGCTAGTGAGATGATTGCCCTCTTTGCAGAAGAAACAAAGCTTGAGCTTTCGGATTATGCTGCTAAACTGTTGTGTGCGGGTATTATTGGTGATACTGGTCGTTTCTTATATCCTTCTACTTCTAGTCGTACTCTTCGAATCGCAAGCCATCTACGCGAACATAATTTTGACTATGCTGAATTAACTCGTAAGATGGACACGATTAGTTTCAAAATTGCCAAACTACAAGGTTATGTCTATGATCACCTAGAAGTCGATGAAAATGGAGTTGCCCGTGTGATTCTAAGCCAAGAACTTCTCCAGTCTTACCAAATAACTGATTCTGAAACAGCTGCTATTGTCGGAGCTCCAGGTCGTATTGATACTGTTAACCTTTGGGGAATATTTGTGGAACAAGCAGATGGCCGCTATCGTGTTCGCCTTCGCAGTAAGTTTGTCCCAATCAATAGTGTTGCAAAAGAACATGATGGTGGAGGTCACCCACTTGCAAGTGGTGCTAACTCCTATAGCCTAGAGGAAAATGAAGTCATCTACCAAAAATTAAAAAACTTACTGAAAAAATAGATAAAAAGCTTGCCAAACTTATCAGAATCTGATAGACTAGTATGGTAACAATCTATGGCTCGCAAAGAGACCATGGCAGAAAGGAAATATTGCAAAATGAAAAAAGATATCCATCCAGAATATCGCCCAGTTGTCTTCATGGACACAACTACTGGTTACCAATTCCTTAGCGGTTCAACAAAACGCTCTAACGAAACTGTTGAGTTCGAAGGCGAAACTTACCCATTGATCCGTGTGGAAATTTCATCAGACTCACACCCATTCTACACTGGACGTCAAAAGTTCACTCAAGCAGATGGACGCGTGGATCGTTTCAACAAAAAATACGGTCTCAAATAATCATAAAAAGAACAGTTCCGACTGTTCTTTTTTTGTTCCTAAAATTAAGATTCAACCACCACTGCTGTTCCACTACAGGTGACCATCAGCATACCATTTTCAGCACCTAAAGTTTCATAGTCCATTTTTACACCTATAATAGCATTAGCTCCACGTTCACTTGCACGCTCCATCATTTCTGCTAGAGCTTCTTCCCTAGCTTGAGTCAATTCACCTTCATAACTACTAGCTCGGCCTCCAAAAACATTACGGAAGCCAGCAGCCATATCTTTAAGCATATTAACCCCAGCAACCACTTCACCAAAGACAATTCCTTTGTAGGCTAGGATTTTCTTTCCTTCAATTCCCGTAGTTGAAATAATCATATTCATTTCCTCCTGACTTCTTTGACAAGATTCTATTCCCTTTCATAACTTTTGTCAAGAAATTCTATAAGGGGCTCAGAAACTCTGCTCACCATCTTTGTATGCTTTCCGTTTAGGACCAACTGTATTGATAAGGACTTATATGTTTCCTTTGCGAACCTAGCTCTGGATAGCTTTCTCAGCTTCATCAATCTTACCAATGGTTATAGCTTGGAATTCATGACTGGCAAAGAAGAGGCTGTTCTGCCCTGCCCCAAAAATGCCCGCTATACATAAAAAAAGCCTGTCACACAAGCTCAAATGCTTGATATGACGGGCTTTTTCGAAATTTATTATTTAACAGCGTCTTTAAGAGCTTTACCAGCTTTGAATGCTGGAACTTTTGAAGCTGCGATTGTAATTTCTTTACCAGTTTGTGGGTTGCGACCTTTACGTGCTGCACGCTCACGAACTTCGAAATTACCAAAACCGATCAATTGAACTTTTTCACCAGCTGCAAGGTAATCAGCTACTGCTGCGAATACAGCGTCTACTGCTGCTGCTGAATCTTTCTTAGTCAATTCTGTAGCTTCTGCTACTTTAGCGATCAAATCTTGTTTGTTTGCCATGTTAATAATTCCTCCAAATAATTTCTAATTAACAATTACAATCATATCCTAAAATCTCTTATAGGTCAAGTCAAAAACGCTATTTCTTGCGATTTTCTTTATTTTTTTAGGAATCATATCTTATCAAAATAGCCCAAGCATTTTCACCTGTGTGAGTTTGAATAATTGAACCCGTTTCTAAGATAGAAATTGGTTTTTCAACATAGGCTTGTAGGATTTCTTTCATCTCTTTAGCCCAGTCACTAGTGCCTGAATAAGAAATTCCAATTTCTGCAACAGAACGTTCTGATAATTTTGAAACTAGCTCATCCAACCATTTTTTAAAGGTCTTGGAACCACGTCCTTTCACGATTGGTTGCAACTCGTCATCCTTCATCTGCATGACTACTCGGATATTTAATAGAGAGCTTAAAAGACCTGTAACTCGGCCAATACGACCACCTTTAACAAGGTTTTCCAAGGTAGATACACCAATGAAGAGCTCTGTATTTTTCTTGACTTCTTCTACATGCGTCAAGATTGTTTCTAAATCTTTCCCTTCTTGAGCTAATTTGGCTGCTTCAACAACTTGAAACTTGAGGGCTTGGTCTGTAAAAGAACTATCTACTACAGTTACTTTCGCAGTCGATAGACTGGCTCCCTGACGAGCTGCTTCTACAGTGCCAGATAAGGCATGCGACATATGAATGGCTAAAATCTGACTACCATCCTTACTCAACTCTTCAAAAATCTCAGCAAAAAGCCCCACTGGAGGTTGACTCGTTTTAGGAAGATTTTTACTCTCTTGCATCAAGCGAAGGAACTCCCCTTCTTCAAGATCAGCATCCGAATAAAGAACACTATCAATCATTACAGAGAGAGGAACAACGGTAATATTTAATGCTTTGACCACTTCTGGTTCAATGGTAACTGACGAATCCGTTACAATTTTTACTTGTGTCATAATTCAAATCTTTCTATGTCTCACTGATAAAGCGAGTTTTTCAATTTAGCTATAACAATTATATCAAAAAAATGCTAAAAATTCATACTGTATCCTTTGAATTTCGTAACCTAATTTCAGTAATTTTCTTCGTGTTATAGATGAATATAAAAATAGCCGCCTAGTAAGACGACTACTTTAACATTAGAATAAACGTTCATACAAATCCTGCATCTGTATATCATCAGGAACCAGGTTGAGATAACTTTGAATCTGGACTTTAGCTTCTTCAAATTTCCCAAGTTCACGCAAGAGGTAAATATATTGCTCCAAAAACTCTGGATTTTCCTTTAATTCTGGAAGCAATTCCTGATAAGATTCAAATGCTACATCCAAATCTTCAGTTTCTTGATAGCTCCTTGCGATCATCCATTTAGTTAAGAGATTTTCTGGCTCATAAACTTCTAAAGCTAAAATATCTTCGTAACGTTCCTGTTCTTGATACATAGTTGCTAGACGCAATAAGATTTCCTCTTGGTCCTCTGCATCTTCTTGGGCTTGAAGAAGATAAGCTTCCGCCTGTTCAGGCTGATGCAATTCGTAAGATAATTGTGAGGCAAGGAGTAGCAAACGTGTCTCGAAAGGATTTTTTTCCAAACCTTGTTGAGCTATCTGTAAGGCTTGCTCAGTTTGATGTTCCTTATGTAGAGCCTGGCTATAGCCATATTCATAACCTTCAAAATCTGGAGAAATAGTATCCAACTGTTTAAAATATAAGACAGCTTTTTGATATTCCTCTTGATCAAAGTAAAGACTCGCTAATTCAAAAGCAGTTTGATCTTCATACTCTAACTCTAAAGCTTTTTCTAAAAATTCAATTGCTGATTCAAACTTTCCAAGACGAGCGTAGGCAGTTCCAATTCGCTGATAGGTTGAAATCCCAGTCTGTTCATATAGCTCGCGATTATCTAGTTGGGCATAGCCCTTAATCGCTTCTAAATCATTTCCTAGCTCACTATCTAATTCAGCTAGACCAAATATTAGGAGAGGATCATCAGAGTAGCTACGCGCCTCTAGGAGCTTCTCACGAGCTACATCCGTCAAGCCTTCCATTTGGTAGAAATCTGCCTTCAAAACAAGTGCAGATAGATACCAATCGCTGTTAGGTTGAATTTCTTCCAGATAAGCAAAAGCTTCTTCGATTTGACCATCTTCACTAGCAATAGTTGCTAGATTCAGATTTACCTCTGGAAATACTGGAGCAAGTTTTTCGTAGATTTGACGAGCTTGAGGATAAAAACCAATCCCCTCTAGATAATATGCAAGTTCTAGCAGTAGGTCATCGGGGTCTTCTACAAGTGCTTTTTGGAAATAATGTTCAGCCCTTGTTAAATCCTGCTGATTTAAGGCCTCAAGCATTTCTTGACTATTGTTCACCTTCAACCTCCTCTTCTAGCTCATAGAGACCACTAACAGTTTTATACCATTCAAAAATCGCTGAAATAACAACCTTGGCTGAAGCATAAATAGGAATTCCTAGTAGGACTCCCCAAACACCAAACATAGAACCAGACGTCAACAAAACAAATAGAATCGTAATTGGGTGAATATTTAATTGGCTACCTAAAATCAGTGGCGAAACAAAACGACCTTCGATGGTTTGCTCAACGATAAAGACGATGATAACCTTTAAGAGCATGACAGGTCCAGCAATCAGACCTAAGACTAGGGCTGGAATCATAGCAAGGAAACTTCCAAGATAAGGGATAAGATTTAAAACCCCAGCAGTAATACCAAGAGTCACCGCATATCTTAAGCCAATGATCTTGAACAAGATAATAAACATGATAGCCACGATAACGGCTACAGTAATTTGACCTCGAACGTAATTAGCAAGTTGTTGATTGACATCTGAAAGAACCTTACCAACTGGTTCTCTCAATTTATTTGGTAAGAATTGAGTGATATGATCTCTTAAACCTTTTCCATCTCTTAGGAGATAAAAGAGCATAAACGGCATGATAATTAGAGCGACGATGACTTGTGACGTTCCGCTAATAAGAGCACTCACCCAGTTCACAGCTTTTGATGAAATATTACTTGCCCAGGCAGTTGCTTGTGTTGAAAAATTAGCAAGAACCTGTTCCAGTTGGGGTCTAAAATCATCTGGTAAACGCTTGGTTATAAGGTCATTAATAACTCTGTCAGCATCTTCGAGATAACTTGGTACATTTTGCGCAAAAACAATTACTTGACGTTGAAGATTTGGAATTGCAACGGCTAGTCCAACAATCAAGAGAATAGCAATCACAACGAAGATCATACTAATAGCAAGGACACGATTTACCTTGTATCGTTCAAGCAAATCCACAATAGGATTTAAAAGATAGAAAAGCAAGCCCGACAAAATAACAGGCAACATAACGACCGATAGAAAATCCACAACAGGGATAAATAAAAAGCTGATTTTACTGAGAATAAAAATATTTAGTCCCAATAGCAAGGCTACTAGGAAAAAAGTAACGGCTTTATTATCTAAAAACCACTTAAAAAACCAAGATAGATTAAACTGTTTCTCTTTTTGTTCCATATCTACTTCCTTTCCTTTGTCTTTTCATTATACCATTTTTACTAAGAATAAACCGCTTTTAAAGCGTTTAAGGAAGATGAGAATATCTCGAGACCATGCCCTCGTCTTTTACTACTTTTATACTTATAACTGCTATACTTCTACCCTCTATTTTTTCAGGTCTCCTAATTTATGATATAATAGAAACATCTTTATTTCGAGGTATAGATATGATTGAAACTATTTATTTCGGGACCTACACTCGTCGTTCGTCCCAAGGTATTTACCAAGCTGATTTTGATACGGAAACTGGTCAATTATCAAATCTTAAACTATTTGCTGCTGAGCCAAGTCCAACCTATCTTGCATTTGATCAAAAAAATCACCTATATTCAGTAGGTAGTAAAGATAGTCAAGGTGGTATCGCTGCTTATCAGACTGATGGTACTTTACTAAATCATGTAGTCGAAGAGGGTGCCCCACATTGTTATGTTGCCGTCGATGAGAAACGTGGCCTAGTATATGGTGCCAACTACCACAAGGGACAAGTTTTGGTCTATAAACGAAAAGAGGATGGCTGTCTTGTATTGACTGACATGGACCAACATAGTGGCCATGGTCCTCATGCAAATCAAACTTCTCCCCACGTCCACTACACTGATTTGACTCCAGACCAATATTTAGTGACTTGTGATTTGGGTACTGATGAAGTGACTAGCTACGATGTGATAGCAGAGGGCAAGCTAAGTAAAATAGCGACTTATAACTGTCAAGCTGGTGCAGGTGCTCGCCATCTTGTTTTCCATCATCACTATAAGATTGCCTACCTGATTTGTGAATTGAATAGTACGATTGAGGTTTTGATTTACGACGGTGTTGGTGAGTTTGAACGTATGCAGACCATTTCTACTTTACCACAAGATTATGATGGATTTAATGGTACTGCTGCTATCCGTTTATCAAAAGATGGAAAATATCTCTACGCATCTAATCGTGGACATGATTCTATTGCGGTATACACTATTCTCGCTGACGGTAGTTTAGAACTACTTGAATTTGTCCCTACAAGTGGTAAAACCCCTCGTGACTTTGATTTGACTCCTGATCAAGAATTTCTCATCGCAGTTCATCAGGATTCTGACAATGCAACAGTCTTTAAGCGCAACCCAGAAACAGGTCGCCTGGCAGAATTGTCTAATGACTTCCATGTGCCAGAGGCAGTTTGTATCAGTTTTGGTGACTAAGATACAATCATAACCACCCGTCTAATGGGTGGTTTGCTACAAGTCTAGCAGCCCAAATTACTAGCCAGCGCCTAAAGACGCTGGCTTTCACTTTGTTCAAACCCTATTGCTCTTGACTCGTCACAAGCCTCTCAAAGAGGCATATGTACTACTTGCCACTATCCCTAAAGGGATTCTCATATTCTTTAACACTTAATTTATCTAATGCTATATCATGCTTTACTCGTTCTCAAATTTTCATACTGGTGAAGAAATCATCCACTGGATAATTTCTTTAATCTTGAATATATTTCTTAATTGTGGCTTCATTGAACTCTACTGTACTCACATAATAACCGTTCGCCCAGAAATGCCGATTCCCAAACTTGTCCTTTAGGTTGGCGTGTTTATCAAACATCATGAGTGCACTTTTGCCTTTTAAATCCCCTATGAGACTTGAAACACTTATCCTTGGTGGAATACTTACCAACATATGTACATGATTAGGCATCAAGTGTCCTTCGATAATCTCAACACCTTTATAACTACATAATCGGTGGAATATTTCTCCCAAACTACTTCGAGATTGATTATAAATGATTTTTCGTCTATACTTAGGGGTGAACACAATGTGATATTTACACATCCACTTTGTGTGTGATAAACTATGTGCCTTTTGTGCCATATTTTTCTCCTTTCGCTTTACAATTGGCTTGAACACCTTTATTGTATCGCGTTTGGAGTTTTTTTGTATAACCTTCGACGCGCACCCGCATAGCGGGTGGTTTATTTGTCTCGCACCTAACGGAGCGAGACGGACTGAAAGTCACATAATATAACAAAAAGAGAGGTTTAAACCTCTCTTTTTGGGATTCTACTTAATTCTAAATGTACTACCTTTTAGAATATCCGTAAGTTAGATAGTCTAAGATAACCTTGATTCATTCTATGAAAAGTAGAACACTTAAGCTTCATCTTCTTTCTTGCGTTTGACAACCAAACCAAGTCCTGCTAGACCAAGAGTAGCACCTAGAGCAGCAACTCCTGCAGTAGATTTCTCACCAGTATTTGGCAACTCGCGACCCTTAGGTTTTTCAGGTGTTGGTGGTGTTGGTGGTGTTACCTTGTTATTAAACTCGGTATCTTCTGGCAACTGAGTAGTAGCCACTAACACTTTACCATCTTTCTTCACTACGATACCCACAGTAGCAACCATCTTATCGTATACAACGCTAGAGTCTGTGCCACGGATTTCTTCTACATGGTAGAGATGAGTTCCTTCTTCACCACGTTTGAATTCAAGTGCTGAGAATTGGATCTTACCAGCCGCATCATTGGTTACGGTTTCGATCACATTTCCTTTTTCGTCCTTAAGAACGAAGCTGAATTCACCAGCCTTCAACTCACGGCCTTCCAGTTTCTTAGTGAATTGGAATTGAACCTTAACTGGAATGTTGATAACACGTTTTTCAGTTGGTTTCTCTGGTTTTTCTACAGATTTCTTAGTTGGATCGTATTGGTGTACGATTTGTGAAGCTGTATTTTCAATATCCACACCTTCTTGAGCAGATTGTTTAATTTCTGCAGGGATTTCAAACTTGTAGTAACGTCCGAAAGGCAACTTAGCTGTGTCGATGACTTGTGTATTTTCTGCGTCGCCAAGTGACTTAGTCAAGTCAGCCTTAGATGTAGCAGTAATCACACCATTTTCAACCTTGATATCAAACTTAGCTGTCACATCTTCTCCTGTTACAGAGTCGTATGCTTTAATATCAGCTCCATTGACATTCAAGTTTGCACTATCATATTTATCTGTAACACCAACAGATTGAATATTGTGTGCTTCAGTGAATTTCGTTGTATCCAACCATACTTGGTAGTATACTTTATCACCCTTCTTGAGTGTCTTCGTATTGATATTTTGAACTTCGTTGTTTGCAGTACCGTCCGCATAAGGATTTGCGTTTGTATCCGCAACCTTATCCTTCAACTCACTATCGTCGTCGAGAAGTTTAGTTCCTGTAAGATCGAATTTAGATTCGTTCAGGATGTATTTCTCTGGGTTGAATTCTGGAATTTCTGGTGGGCGAACTGTATTGTTGAACTCTTTATCTGCTGGGTCTGTTACGTTAGTGATAAGAGCTTTCGCTGTTCCATCATGTTTAACTTCTACAGTTACTACTGCTTTCATTGCATCGTATGTAACGGTTGCGTCTGTTCCAGCTACTTCTTCAACTGTGTAGTTGTGAACGCCTGCTTGTTCTTTCTTGAATTCGATAGCTGAGAACTTAACGTTTCCAGATGCATCGTTCGTTACAGTTTCAACAACTTTACCTGTTGAATCTTTAAGGACGAAGCTGAATTCGTTCGCTTTCAATTCACGGCCTTCCAAACGTTTCGTGAAGTTGAACTCTACTTGTACTGGTACGCTGTTGACACGTTTTTCAGTTGGTTTGTTTGGTTTTTCAACTTTCTTAGTGGTTGGGTTGTAGTAGTTGACTACTTGAGCCGCAGTATTTTCGATATCTGCACCACCAGGAACATCAGCTTTCACTGTTGTTGGGATGTCGAACTTGTAGTAACGTCCAAATGCGAATTTAGTGGTGTCGATCACTTGTGTATTTTCTGCGTCTCCAAGTGACTTGGTGAAGCCAGCTTTAAGAGTTGCAGTGATGACTCCACCTTCAACTGTGATTTCGAATTTATCTGTTACATCATCACCTGTTACTGAATCGTAAGCTTTGATCTTAGTCGCATCAAGATCCAACTTAGTTTCATCGTAGTCATCTGAGATTCCTACTGATTGGATGTTGTCCTTGTTAGCTGCGTCAAATTTAGTTGTATCCAACCAAACTTGGTAAACCAACTTGTCGCCACGTTTCACAGTCTTGGTGTTTAAGTTTTGAGCTTCGTTGTTTGATGCATCGTCCGCATATGGGTTGGCATTTGTGTCTGCGTACTTGTCTGCCAACTCTTTATCGTCATCAACGAGCTTGTCACCAGTGATATCGAATTTCTCTTCAGAAACAACGTATTTCTCTGGTTGGAACTTAGGTTCTTCTGGAGGAGTGACACGGTTGTTAAATTCTTTATCCGCAATGTCGCCAACAGTTGCCACGAGAACTTTAGCTGTTCCATCGTGTTTCACTGTAACTGTTACATTCGCTTTCATGGTATCGTATGTAACGGTTGCGTCTGTTCCTTTAACTTCTTCTACTGTGTAGTTGTGTACGCCTTCTTGACCTTTCTTGAATTCGATAGCTGAGAACTTAACGTTTCCAGATGCATCGTTCGTTACAGTTTCAACAACTTTGCCTGTTGAATCTTTAAGGACGAAGCTGAATTCGTTCGCTTTCAATTCACGACCTTCCAAGCGTTTAGTGAAGTTGAATTCTACTTGTACTGGTACGCTGTTTACACGTTTTTCAGTTGGTTTGCTTGGTTTTTCAACTTTCTTAGAAGTTGGGTTGTAGTAGTTGACTACTTGAGCCGCAGTATTTTCGATATCTGCACCACCAGGAACATCAGCTTTCACTGTTGTTGGGATGTCGAACTTGTAGTAACGTCCGAAGGCGAACTTAGTTGTATCGATGACTTGTGTATTTTCTGCGTCTCCAAGTGACTTCGTGAAGTCAGCTTTAAGAGTTGCAGTAATGACTCCACCTTCAACTGTGATATCGAATTTAGCTGTGACATCATCACCTGTTACTGAATCGTAAGCTTTGATCTTAGTCGCATCAAGATCCAACTTAGTTTCATCGTAGTCATCTGAGATTCCTACTGATTGGATGTTGTCCTTGTTAGCTGCGTCGAACTTAGTTGTATCAAGCCATACTTGGTAAACCAATTTAGCGCCTGGTTTCACAGTCTTAGTATTCAAGTTTTGAGCTTCGTTGTTTGAAGTTCCATCTACATATGGATTTGTATTTGTTTCACCATATTTATCAGTCAACTCAGAATCATCATCAAGAAGCTTGTCGCCTGTGATATCGAATTTCTCTTCAGAAACAACGTATTTCTCTGGTTGGAACTTAGGTTCTTCTGGAGGAGTGACACGGTTGTTAAATTCTTTATCCGCAATGTCGCCAACAGTTGCCACGAGAACTTTAGCTGTTCCATCGTGTTTCACTGTAACTGTTACATTCGCTTTCATGGTATCGTATGTAACGGTTGCGTCTGTTCCTTTAACTTCTTCTACTGTGTAGTTGTGTACGCCTTCTTGACCTTTCTTGAATTCGATAGCTGAGAACTTAACGTTTCCAGATGCATCGTTCGTTACAGTTTCAACAACTTTGCCTGTTGAATCTTTAAGGACGAAGCTGAATTCGTTCGCTTTCAATTCACGACCTTCCAAGCGTTTAGTGAAGTTGAATTCTACTTGTACTGGTACGCTGTTTACACGTTTTTCAGTTGGTTTGCTTGGTTTTTCAACTTTCTTAGAAGTTGGGTTGTAGTAGTTGACTACTTGAGCCGCAGTATTTTCGATATCTGCACCACCAGGAACATCAGCTTTCACTGTTGTTGGGATGTCGAACTTGTAGTAACGTCCGAAGGCGAACTTAGTTGTATCGATGACTTGTGTATTTTCTGCGTCTCCAAGTGACTTCGTGAAGTCAGCTTTAAGAGTTGCAGTAATGACTCCACCTTCAACTGTGATATCGAATTTAGCTGTGACATCATCACCTGTTACTGAATCGTAAGCTTTGATCTTAGTCGCATCAAGATCCAACTTAGTTTCATCGTAGTCATCTGAGATTCCTACTGATTGGATGTTGTCCTTGTTAGCTGCGTCGAACTTAGTTGTATCAAGCCATACTTGGTAAACCAATTTAGCGCCTGGTTTCACAGTCTTAGTATTCAAGTTTTGAGCTTCGTTGTTTGAAGTTCCATCTACATATGGATTTGTATTTGTTTCACCATATTTATCAGTCAACTCAGAATCATCATCAAGAAGCTTGTCGCCTGTGATATCGAATTTCTCTTCAGAAACAACGTATTTCTCTGGTTGGAACTTAGGTTCAGTTGGTGGTGTTACACGGTTGTTAAATTCTTTATCCGCAATTTCGCCAACAGTTGCCACAAGAACTTTAGCTGTTCCATCGTGAGAAACAGTGACTGTTACATTCGCTTTCATGGTATCGTATGTAACGGTTGCGTCGCTTCCTTTAACTTCTTCTACTGTGTAGTTGTGAACGCCAGCTTGTTCTTTCTTGAATTCGATAGCTGAGAACTTAACGTTTCCAGATGCATCGTTACTTACAGTCTCAACAACTTTACCTGTTGAATCTTTAAGGACGAAGCTGAATTCGTTAGCTTTAAGCTCACGGCCTTCCAAGCGTTTAGTGAAGTTGAACTCTACTTGTACTGGTACGCTGTTGACACGTTTTTGAGTAGGTTTATTTGGAGTTTCAACTTTCTTAGTAGTTGGGTTGTAGTAGTTAACGACTTGAGCTGCAGTATTTTCGATATCTACTCCGCCAGGTACATCAGCTTTATCAGTTTTAACTGTTGTTGGGATGTCGAACTTGTAGTAACGTCCGAAGGCGAATTTAGTTGTATCGATCACTTGAGTGTTTTCTGCATCGCCAAGTGACTTAGTGAAGCCAGCTTTAAGAGTTGCAGTGATCACACCGTTGTTAACAACGATATCGAATTTAGCTGTGACATCATCACCTGTTACTGAATCGTAAGCTTTGATCTTAGTAGCGTCAAGGTCCAACTTAG
>NZ_JASHDO010000016.1:0-12958 GCF_047463615.1 Streptococcus infantis
TCTAAATTATATAGTACATTATGTAAAACCTTTTTCAATTTTTTATTTTACTACTAATTAATAATATTTAATTCTAATGATCATTGTTCTACTAATCTTCCTTAATAAATATTGCAGTTCTTTTTCTTAGTTAGCTTTTTTTCATAACTCTTTATAAGAATAACCAATAAACTACTTAACAATCCCAAAATAACTAGACTCAATCTTGGGTTTAAAAGCCAATTAAAATAAGCAGCCAAAATCCCTCCAAAAGGAGCAAAAATGGTAGCTATTACAAAAGAACTAGAAAGTATCTTTCCAATATTATACACAGTACTTTCTTGTTGCTGTATTGTTGTAATCGAGACAGAAGCTATTGTAATTAATCCACTCAAAATTGAATAACAAATTCCAAAAAATATCCAATTTTTTACTATTCCACTCGCCATAATGACAAGTGGGATGGTTGCCATTGATATATTCATCAAGATAAAGGCATCCTTCTTATTCAAAAAAGTAGAAAGAAGGGTTACTGCTATCAAACTTCCAAATCCAGCAATTGAGTAAACAATCCCAACAAGACTATTTGATAATTTTAATTGATCCTGTAAATAATAAATAATCGTTGCATTGAAGCCTAGCATAGCGATATTCACAACAATAGTAAAGAGTAAAGAAATCCTCAACTTAATATTTGTAAAATTCTCTTTAAAACCTACAAAAATTTCTTTTATATCATCATTACCATTCTCCTTGTGTTCTTGATCGGGAATATATGAAATTAATATTGAAAGAAATAACAACAAGAAAGAAGCACTATTTATAAAAAAAATGCTATTAATATTAAATTTTAACATTAGAACCCCTGCAAGAGCTGGAGAAATTAATTTTGAAATAGTTCGTACACCTTGAAACTGAGAATTATATTTTTGCAATTCTTCCTTCTCAAATAAGGCAGGGGTAATGACTGAGAATCCTGTTTGAAAAAGTGTCGAAAATAAAGGAAGTAAAAATGCAATAACATAGTAAAAAAATATAGAAACTGAATATTTAGATAATATCGGAATTACACTACATAATAATGCAGGTATTAAGGTAGACCATAATAGTATTTTTTTCTTATTAAAATTATCTAATAAGTAACCCATAACAAATCCCAAGAAGAATTGAGGTAACAATTCAATAATCACCATTCCTCCCATTGCAAAAGACGAATGAAATTCTTGGTAAATTAAGATTGGAAAAGCAATTTTCTGAAATCTATCTCCAACATTTGATATAAACTCACCAAAAGTAATTGTGTAAAACGTTTTCTTATTGATATTCACAGCTTTCTTTCCTTTTATTTTATTTTTTGCCTTTAGTTTAGCACTTCAATGTTATTATGTCAATTATTTTTATAATATTTTTTTATTTATTTTTATTAAATACATATTTGTATCTTTCTAGATTAAAAAAAAACGATGCTTAATTGAACATCGTCTTTACTATTCTGTTATATCTGCAATGTAATGCTCGATTTTAAGAGCCATTGACATATTTCCCTCAAGCTTATACAGGAAATAAGCCGTTTCAAAGTACTCTTTTACTGCAACTTTAGAAGAAAAACTCTTACTTACATTTCCCATCAATAAATACAAATCAGCCAAAAGATACGTTGTTCTATACGTCTTACATTGCTTTATCGTATCCGTGATTTTAGTAATAGCCTCTTCAGTATTATTCTGCAACCATAGATAGCGACAAACATTATAATTACATTTAATAGAAAGGTTTAATTCTTCGATTGTGTTTAACTTGAGTTGATTTACTTGATACTCTAACTTTTTTCGAATTTCATTAAAACTCTCTAAATCTTCAATATCAAAATAAAAATTAAATAGAGTATTTGAAACTTGAAGGTAGAACAGGTCAGTTACATTTAACTGAGACAGTACCTTCTCCAATCTTGCCACAGCCTCCTCTTTTTGCCCATTGAAATAAAAATCTATAAGAGATTTTATCCACTCCATATAAAACTTATCTACTAGAGATAAGCGATGTACCTTTACACTCTCTAGTTCATATATATATTTCAAAGACTCATAATTTCGATTTGTGATAAATGTCTGGGCTAACTTCTTAAACTCTGATAGCTCATCAATCTCTTCTACAATCTGCTCATTAAAAAAATAATCTATACTAACTTTTAACTTCTTAGACAGAGCATATAAAAAGTCTGCTCCTGGAGTAAATTCTCCATTCTCTAATCGACTAATCTGTCCCTGTTTACATATCCCCTCGGCCAATTCTCGCTGAGACATTTTTAATTCTTTTCGTCTATTTTTTAATCTGGTTGCTAATAGTGTGCCCACGTTTGCATTTTCCTTTTCTATTCGATTTCAATTTCAATTGTAACATGATTAAATTTTAAATACAAATTAATAAATCAAAAGATACAAATTATATATAAACAATGGATGGTTAAGTTGTTTTTAAAAACCTATCCCTTCTTCTTTTGAAACTTCCTTACTCATACTACTGAAAAACTTATTAACTTTAAAATAGATTAGATGTTACACTATTATGTTTAAATCTTGCTTTTGATATATTTTACAGACCGGAAGTAGTCTTTTTCAACGTATTAAATTCAGGAGAGTAGTAACGATTCTTCCCATTTGTATAGCTTTATATTCCATAAAGATCAAATAATTTTGTCGTGTACTTTAGTCTAGAAACATCCACACAAAATCTTTTTGAAACCTGATTGAATCTTTATACTTGCTTTCGGAGTTCATATTTCTGAACCTTATCATCTTATGTACATTCCTAATAAAGGAAAGCCTTATTTTTAAACTGCTAAGCTTACAGAAAAAGAGACGGCAAACCTTCTCTTTCTCTAATTATACAGATGAACTAGCTCTTTCACTTAAAGCATTGGCGCAAACAACTGGGTCACTTCCTTGATTAATGTTTGATACCAAGTAAGATTGATCGTCCCTGGGAATACTTCCTGCGATACTTCAAAAATCTCTTCAAAGTCCTTACGAATATCTGCAATCGATGGTGTTTCATACAACAAAACCGCATTTTCATAGTGATGAACCAAGCTACGATAATCTAGATTTATGGTTCCAACAACTGCGTATCGATCATCAACAATCATCTGCTTACTATGGATAAAACCAGGAGTATACTCATAAATACGGACACCAGCAGACAAAAGATCTGGATAAGCTCCTCGTGTTATCAGTTGAATAAGCTCCTTGTCTGGTACAAAGGGAGTGACAATTCTCACATCTACGCCTCGCATAGCCGCATTTTTGATATCCTCTGTCAAATCATAATCAATAATGAGATAAGGCGTGGTGATATAGACAAAATCTTCCGCTTGATTAATCAGGTTTTGATAGACGATTTTACCCACCTTCATTCTATAGATAGGCTTTGGTCCACTTCCATATGGGATACATAGACCGCCACCTGGTCGTGTCTGATTTTCCAAATGATACTGATCAAAGTCACTGATTTCACCACGGTTGATGTACCAGTTCATGAGAAATAGTCTTGTAAAAGCCTGAACAGCTGGGCCATCTATACGAAGGCCACTATCTTTCCAATAGCCAAAACGTTCGATCTGGTTGATATACTCATCCGCAAGATTGACGCCACCAGTATAGGCAATCTGACCATCAATGACCAAAATTTTGCGGTGATCTCGGTTATTATAGGCCACTGTCATACGAGGAATTACCTTATTAAACTTATAAGCCTCAATTCCCCGAGATCGGAGATGCACAGTATAATCACCTGGCAATGTCACCATGCAGCCGATATCGTCGTAGAGCATCTTAACTTCAACACCCTGAGCAACTTTTTCTTCGAGAATCTCAAGCATGCTGTCCCACATCAAGCCTTCTTCGACAATATAGTATTCCAGGAAGATAAATTTCTCAGCCTTTTTCAAATCCTCTAAGATTTGTCTCCACATAGCCTCTCCAGTAGAGAAAAATTGAGAATCTGTCTGCTCGTACACCTCTGCATTGCTATCCATATGTAGCAAGGCGTTGATAATCCCATAAGCAGACTTATCTCTATCCTTTAACCCTTGATGAAGAGCAAACTCACTCTTTTCATGGTTAGTAATGGAGCGTAGTTCCTTCAGCTGTTTCAGTTCTTTTTTTGATAGTCTTCTCTCACCGAACATGAGATAAAGCAGTGGACCAAACACTGGCACAAAGGTCACAATCAACCAAGTCACCTTGCTTTCAGGCGACATAGAACGATTAACAATGGCTAAAACAGTTGCCACGCTGACCAGAAATACAAGAATCACCCAAATAATTGGAGCAATCTGGCTCATGTAAAGAATAATTCCGAAAACAAGAAATAATTCTATCAGGATAATCGCAATACTAAAGCCATACTTGGACATCAATAATCGAAATTTTCTTATCCCCATATCTCCCTCTCAATTTCTAAGTATACTCCCTAATATACCATCTGAAAACGCTTATTACACTCTAGTATACTTAGTTTCGTAAAAGTTATCAAGTCTTTTCTGTTTAGGCCGATAATTCTCCAACTGAGGTGAACAACAAAAAAAGCAGACCACATACATGCCTGCTCTTATTTTACAATTTTAATGCCAACATATTGACCGTCATACCAGCTGCAGTTCCCATCAGGTAAACTACATCGCCTTCTTTGACCAAGCCATGGTCTAAAGAATAAGCTAAACCAAATGGCACAGAAACTGAAACCATATTTCCATAATCACTAACAAGATTAAGATACTTGTCTTCATCTACACCCAGTTTTTCCATGACCAAAGGAAGAGCGCGACTAGCCTGATGGGGAATGATGTAGTCTACATCCCCTAGAGCCAACTGTGTTTTCTCTTGAAACTCTTCAAACATACCTGGGATTTTACGAGCTGACAAAAGTAAAATTTTCTTGCCCTTCATATCAAACATAAAATTTGTCTTGGTTTCTTCAGAGTATTCTTTTGGTTGATAAGAAGTCAGACCTCCACGGATTTCAGTATCGTGGGCTCCCTCCGACCAAGTGCGTTGAAGGCTTGCTATCACTCCCTTATCCTTGTCACTTGCTTGGAAAATAAAGGCTGCGGCCCCATCACCAAAGAGTTCATAACTTTCTTTTTGCTTTGGATTGAGACCCAAGCTACCGACTTCACTGGAAACAATTAAGACACGACGATATTCTCCTGCCTCAATCAAATGTGACATGGTTGATAAAGCAGAGATGAAACTTGTACAAGTCGTATTGATATCCATAGCTGGGATAGAGAGTCCTTTTGCCACACGTTCATGAATCAAGGCTGCCGTACAAGGAATCGGCTGAACACCTACCGCACTAGCTGATACCAGGCAATCAATATCTTCGATTTTTAAATTTGCCTTTTCAAGGGCACGCTGAATCGCTACTTCTGCTAGATCTAGCTGGGTTTCTTCATTTTCAACCACACGATAACGGGTCTGGTCTTTAAATGTTACTGTGTGATTTGGCAGGCAAACTCCATAACCTGCGATTTCTACATGTCTTTTTACTTCTGTCATTGTCTATTGTCCTTTCATAAACGTTGGATACGTTTGAGCTTACGACTTGTATCCCAATGATAATCTGAAAATCGTATTTCAGGTACTTTAAACTCTTTTTGTTGAGCTAAGAGTCTGAATTGCTCTGTAATGGCTACTTCTAATTGCTCGTCCCTTCGACTCAGACAAACTTCCACTAACTTCTCAGAATGTTGTTTGACTTGGTAATCTCCGACATTCTCCACAAAGAGAATGCATCGTCTGATAAAGTCAGGATAAATCCTTACCTGACCTCCATCTTGTCCATCAAAATAGAAGATGTCGTCAGAACGCCCTTCAACCTTGTCAATCCTTGTATAATGAGATCCACAAGGACAAGGTTCAGGATTTTCAACCAAGATATCGTTGAGCCGATAGCGATAAACAGGCTGACTGCTCCGCTTAAAATCAGTAATCACCGGATAAAAACATCGGTCATCCAAATAGTGTTTTTCCACAATAATGATGTCTTCGTTGAGATGAAAATTCCCAGCCGAGCAAGTACAAGCTAAGAAACCTTCCGTTGCTTGATAAACCTGATCAATAATCGGCAACTCAAAAGCGCTCGAAATTCGCTCTTTATCACTATCTTCCAAGATTTCAGCCACCGAAACGATTTTTTGTGGATGAATGACTAACTCCCCAGCTTTCAGACGCTTGCTCAATTCAATCAACATAGAAGCAGGCGCCACCACAATGGTCGGTTGATAATTGTTGAGACGCTCGATATGCTCATCTGTATTCTTGAAAATATCAAAGTACTCTAAACGAATAAGCGCCGTATTGATGGTCTGATACAATTCATTATCCGCTCTGAGGAAAAAGGCTATGCGGTGCCCAAAAAGGTGACCTTTGGGCAACATCTTTGCCAAGATAGCCGCTGCCCACATACTTCTCTCTTTTTCAGTTGTGATAAAGAGTCCCCGGTGTCCAGATGTTCCAGAAGACAGCCCAACTGCTATTTCTCCCTTGAGTTCTGTAAAATTTCGAGTCTTTTCACTTTCGATAGCCAAAGCCAAGGCCTCGTCTCGATCCACTCCTTGAGTATTAAGCTCATTAAAATGCGTCATCATAAAAGCCTTATCCATATGGTCAAAGTCACTAGGTACACCATTTTTAAAATAAGGTGACTCACATTTGAGAAAGTCCATATAGGCAGCCAACTGCTTTTTCTGATAGTTTTCTAAGGCTTCTCGAGATTTAAAATTATGTAGCCAACGAGTTTGGATAAAAGTTTTAAGAAAGGTTATTTTTTTCATACAAAATCTGCTCAATCCTTTCTACAGGGTCATGGCTAACGAGCACTTCTATTCCATCCTTTAAAACCTCTTCCAAGAGCTCTGTTCCTTTGATATAGTCAGCCTTACTATCTTGCACCAAGGAAGGAATCAGATGCATCTGTTTCGTATAGGGTAAAAGGTCAATTCCCCAGCAAAGATCTGCTGCAATAAAGAGATGATAATCTGGAATAAAGAGACAGGCTTGACCCTTAGCATGCCCATCTATCGAAGCTACAAGGATACTGCCGTCTCCAAAAAGATCATTGGTGGAACGATAATTGAAGTTGGAGTTTTGCTGATTTGTCTTGATGACTGTCAATCTTTCTTCGAAGTCACTCGGTAAAAATTCTTTAAAAATTAAATCTTTTAGTTTGGGGTTCTTGTAAACATCATAGACTTCCTGGGTCAGGATAAAGTTTGCATTCGGAAAGAAGCTAGCTCCTCCCAAATGATCTGGATGTAGATGAGACAACAAGACATAGTTGATTTCTTCTGGCTTGATTCCTTTAGCCTTCAGCAAGTGCGAAATCTGGTCTTTTTCCGTCATTTGAACGGGTGTGCCTAAACGATATAAACCATAGCGTAACTTGGTCTTAATATCATAGTGATAGCCAGTATCATAGAGCAGATAGCCCTTATCCCTGTGCTTGATAAGGAACACTCCTGCAGGGAAAGTCATCTTTCTATTCTTGACACCCTTAAAAAGCAAACCGGCATAACTAGTACAATATCCCGCTGGGAAATACTCAATGCTTTCGATAATCTTGGACATATTGTTCAATCCCTTCTGAAATACTAATTTTCGGATGATACCCCAATTCCCTCTCGGCCTTGCTAATATCCAGCGTTTGACTATAGCGGAGCAGATAATAGGTATATCGAGTTAGAGGTGGCTCCCCTTTAAGGTTCAAGGTCTTGTATAGAAATTCTAAACTACTTGCAATTCCTGATAAGAGAGATGCTGGAATTTTTCTATATTTGATTGGATAATCCAAGCCTGTCAAACTTTCCTCTAGCAAATCTCTAAAAGCCCTCGGCTCACCATTAGTAATGTTATAAACCTCACCTTTGGCTTCTGGAGCTTCTAAGGCTAAACGAATTGCGAAAGCAACATTTTCCACGCAAGTCATGTCCATGAGCTGACGCCCATCCCCTATCAAAGGAATGCCAATTTTTTGACTCAGATTAATCACTCGTGGCAAGATGCTGGTATCTCCAATCCCAAACAGTCCCCGAGGTCTCAAGATAATACTAGGAACATCTGGATAATCATTAAAGAGCTTCTCTGAAGCCAATTTGCTACGGATATAATTATTGAGCTTATTTTCCTCTGGAGCATCACTTTCTTTGATAGCCAACTGATCCTTAGGAGCAGCATAAATGCTTGGTGAGGATACATAGACTAAACGTTGAATACCTGTTTGGCGACATGCCTCGAGAACATATCTAGTTCCTAAAACATTGGCCTGATAAAAATCTTCCCAAGGGCCCCAAACTGTTGATAGGGCTCCCGCATGAACGACCAGATCCATCCCCTTACAAGCCTCTAGCACATCATCAGCTTTGGTCAAATCACCCTGAAAAAAACTAACCGAAGAATTCTCTAAAGAGCGACCCACTTGACTGTTTCTACCAAAAGCTCGCACTTGGTAACCATGCTCAACTAGTTCTTCTACAACATATTTACCCAAGAAACCAGTAGCTCCTGTAACTAATACTTTTTTCATCATTCTTTCTCCTTATCTGCTAACAGACGGTGGATTTCGCTTTCCAAAATTTCTGTTGGATGATAGGATTGTGCAGCCTGGCGGAGATTCTCCAATTCTGGCCAATTTTCTTTAGCTATTAATTTTTCAAAGGCCTGCCCAATCTCCTTGCTATTATCTCTTTTAGCTGTGAAAGCAACACCCGCTTCCACCCCACGAACAGCATAATCAAATTGGTCGTAGTCATGAGGCAAAATCAAAGCTGGTTTACCATAAATGATACACTGATAAAAAATTCCAGCTCCACCATGATGAATCACATAATCCATCTGAGGAATGTATTCTTTGTAAGGAAGATAAGAAACAACTGATAGATTCTCCATGAGATTTTCGCATTGAAATTCTTGTTGACCTAAACCTTGAGTGATAAAAAAGTGACAGTCTGGATGAGCTTTGGCAAGTTCTTTTGTTTGAAAAATGAGATTTTCTTTTGCCCACTCCAATTGTGTCCCACAAGATACTAGAACCTTCTTTCGACCAGCAAAGAGAGATAAATCTAAAGGATAGTCTTCTACCGTCTCAACTGAAGCACCAAAAGGACCTACCCAGCTATAGTGCTCTGGAAATCCCTTTTTTAATTCTACTTCTTTCATACCAATACCTAAGATAGAATAGGGAGAATAAATAGTTTCTTGGCCTTTCTGATTGTAAAGTTTAAAATGATAACGCCTTAAGCGGTCTCGTAATAATAAAGATACTATCCGTTTTCCCACACGAGTTGTTTTTCTCCCAAGAAACTGTTGTAAAACCTGCCAGCTATTCTGGGGAGTCCCCATTCCTCCAAAGAAACAAGGAGGTCCATCTGTCGTCTCAATCGCAAACTGGGTCGCCATAGTTGTTAGCCACGGAATTCCCATCTGCTCAGCTACAAGTCCACCAGATAGTGTGATAAAGTCCACTATGACAATATCCGGACGATGATTTGTCCATTCTTGGATTAATTGGTCCGAAACTAGGTTTACCAAATCAAGACTAGCAGACAACTGCCGATAGGCTGAAATAATTCCTAACTGCTCCTTATTGTTGGCAGCTTTTTCAAATTCCTTTACGTGTCCTTCTAAAATGGGAAGAACCTGAAAACCAACCGCCTCTGCAACAGCCTTTTTCTGAGGGCCAGTAAACAAACGAATCTCATACTGAGGATTGTCTAATAGAGATAGTAATAAATTCATAGTTGGATACAAATGACCACTTAAAGGGACAACTACAACAGCGATTTTAATTTTCTTCATAATCCTAGCATATCAAATTTTCCAAAAAAGAACTATCACGAGGATAGTTCTTCTTAAATATTATTGGTTTTAAATTATAGAAATAGTATTTGATTTCTTAGTACATTATTTGAATATTCGGGAGGAATTCGTAATGTAAGAATCTTAAATTTACTATCCCTAAAAAATTCCAAAGTAGCTTTGCTTAGAATAATTCCTTATAGAAAGCAATGGTTTCTTCCAAAGTTGGCATGAATGGATTACCTGGTGCACAAGCATCAATCAAGGCATTCTTAGAAAGGTATTCAAAGTCAAAGTCTTTTTCTTCGATACCAAGTTCTGTCAATTTCTTAGGAATACCGACAGTTTCAGAAAGTTTTTCAATTTCAGAAATAGCATAAGAAGCACATTCTTCATCTGATTTTCCTTCAATTTGCATTCCCAAGGCCTTAGCAACATTACGGAAGGCTACAGGTACACGTTTGGCATTTTCACGCTCAACGACTGGCAAAAGCATAGCACAGCAAACGCCATGAGGCAAGTTATAGACAGCACCCAATTGGTGAGCCATTGAGTGAACATAGCCGAGTCCAGCATTGTTAAAGCTCATCCCTCCAAGGAAGATAGCATTAACCATACCTTCACGAGCTTCAATATCGTGACCATTTTCTACTGCACGTGGAAGATATTCTTTGATCAGCTCGATAGCTCCGATAGAGAGTTTCTTAGTCACATCATAAGCACCTGGTGTTACCAAAGCTTCAACAGCGTGAGTAAGAGCATCCATACCAGTAGCAGCAGTCAAAGCTTGAGGTTTTGAAACCATCAATTCAGGGTCATTAACAGAGATAAGAGCAAGACTGTTCTTATCAACCATTACCATTTTAACCTTACGTTCTTCATCAGTGATCACGTAGTTGATAGTAATTTCTGCTGATGTACCTGCAGTAGTATTGATCGCTACAACAGGAAGGCCTTTTTGAGCAGACTTATGCAAACCTTCATAATCCTGCGGTTTACCACCATTAGTCGCGATTACAGAAATACAGCTAGCTGCATCCTGTGGAGAGCCACCACCGACCGAGATGATAAAGTCACAGTTGTGCTCTTTCAAAGCAGCGACCCCATCCATGACATTTTTACAAGTAGGGTTCGGTTCAACATCACTAAAGATAACGTAAGCAATCCCTTCATCATCTAAAGGTTTTAAAATTTTTGGCAAGATATCACTTGATTCGATATACTTATCTGTCACCAAAATAGCCTTACTGTAACCCAACTCCTTAACATAAGGACCAACTTCATTTACCACACCTTTACCAATAAGGTTGACTGCTGGAACGTAAAATGTTGCCATATTTTTTCCTCCTTGCGTGTTTCACGCTTTATATTTAGGTTAATTATATAATATATTTCCTATATTTTCAAATATTTGTGATTTTTTTAACAAATAAGAGTTTTTTAATATTTCAGCAAAGTTTTATAAGAAAAAAAAAGTCAGGAAAAACTGAGAAGAATTATGGCTCTTTCTCAACTGTAGTGGGTTGAATAAAAAGCTAACATCTGGAGAGGACAATCGTTGTCCTCTCCATTTTTATATTCAAAGCGATGAAAATTCGTTTCTTAAAGTTGTCAAAGTTCCTAAAACCAAAGGCATTTCGTTTGATAAGTTTGATGAGATTATTGGTCGCTTCCAGTTTGGCGTTGGAATAGAGTAGTTGAAGGGCGTTGACAATTTTCTCTTTGTCCTTGAGAAATGTCTTAAAGACAGTTTGAAAAAGAGGATGAACCTGTTTAAGATTGTCCTCAATGAGTCCGAAAAATTTGTCTGGCTCCTTGTTCTGAAAGTGAAAAAGCAAGAGCTGATAGATATTATAGTGGTGTCTCAAGTCTTCTGAATAGCTCAAAAGCTTGTCTAGAATCTCCTTATTTGTTAAGTGCATGCGAAAAGTAGGGCGATAAAAACGTTTATCACTCAGTTTACGACTATCCTGTTGAATGAGCTTCCAGTAGCGCTTGATAGCTTTGTATTCATGGGATTTTCTATCAAATTGATTCATGATTTGGACACGAACTCGACTTATAGCTCGGCTTAAGTGCTGAACAATGTGGAAACGATCAAGTACAATTTTTGCATTTGGGAGTGAAACAGTCTGGGAGACTGTTTCAGCCTGAGCCTAGAAATTCGAAAGCGAAGCTGTTTAGCTAAGGTATCGTAAGGGCTAAAACATATCCATAGTAATGATTTTCACCTGACAACGAACGGCTCGATTGTAGCGCAGAAAGTGATTTCGGATGATAGCTTGTGTTCTTCCATCAAGAATAGTAATGATATTGAGCTGATCAAAATCTTGTGCAATAAAGCTCATCTTTCCCTTGGTAAATGCGTACTCGTCCCAAGACATAATCTCTGGAAGACGAGAAAAATCATGCTTAAAGTGGAAGTTATTGAGCTTTCGAATGACAGTTGAAGTTGAAATAGCCAGCTGATGAGCAATATCAGTCATAGAAGTTTTTTCAACCAACTTTTGAGCTATTTTTTGGTTGATAATACGGGGAATTTGATGATTCTTCTTAACGATAGAAGTTTCAGCGACCGCCATTTTCGAGCAATGATAGCATTTGAAACGGCGTTTTTTAAGAAGAATTCTGGTAGGCATACCAGTCGTCTCAAGGTAAGGAATTTTAGAAGGTTTTTGAAAATCATATTTCTTCATTTGACTTCTGCAATTAGGACAATGTGGAGCCTCATAATCCAGATTGATGTTTGGGTCTTTAATATCAAGGAGTTTTGTAATAAAATGTAATTGTTCCATATGAATCTTTCTAATGAGTTGTTTTGTCGCTTTTCATTATAGATCTTATGGGACTTTTTTTCTACACAAAAATAGGCTCCATAAGATCCATAGGGGATTTACCCACTACAGAAATTATAGAGCTAGAATTATTTTATTGAAAGGTTATAAAGAATATTTATAATAAATAAAAAAAGAACAACTAGTGTTCTTACTCTTGTAATATCAATCGGGAAGACAGGATTCGAACCTGCGACACCTTGGTCCCAAACCAAGTACTCTACCAAGCTGAGCTACTTCCCGAGTTAAATAGAAAAAATGCACCCTAGAGGAGTCGAACCTCTAACCGCC
>NZ_JASHDO010000017.1:0-9951 GCF_047463615.1 Streptococcus infantis
GACTTGATCAGTATGAAGGGTGATGTGATTACAGAACATCAATTCTACGAAGAAGTTAAAAATAATCCAACTGCTCAACAAGTCTTGCTTAACATGACCATTCAAAAAGTTTTTGAAAGTATTGCAATATTATCTATGAACAAGAAAATCACTATGATTTCTATAAGTATTTTAAAAATAAGTATGATATGCTAGATTATACTTCCTGTCTAATAAGAGTTAGCTATTCTAGCTAAACAATTTAAGATGTTATAATCCAAATGAAATCGAGTGAAAAGTCTGTTCAAACAAGAACAACTATATTTAAAAATAGTGAGGCAGAAAAAGAAAAAAGTTCTAGTCAAATTTCATTTCTTAAAAAAAAATGAAGGTTAGTCAAAAAATAAGTTAGTCACTATTTTGACCAAAATTTGACCAACCACTCTTAAAAGTGTTGATATAACAGCGATTGTTAGGTTTTTTAATATCTAAAATAACTTAGTATTTTTGGAATTTTTGACCAAAGTGTGACCAAAATTTGACTAAATATTTGTTTTGATTTTGATGATTATGAGGTTAAGTAGATCATAGGAGTAAGTCTTTATAGGTATAAGTTATTTATGCTCGCTATGTTAGTTAAATAATTAATTTTTGACTGATTTATCTCTGTTTAATGTAAATTAGTTATGAGGAATATTGTCTTATTTATATACGAATATATAAAATAATGATACAATAATATTATATAGAAAATTGTAGATATTAGACTGACTATAAAAAATGGAGGTAATTTATGAATAGCAAGGAATGGATTATGGAATTTGAATCTTTAAATGTATGATTACTATAACCGTTATAAAATCAATAAGAAACGTTGTGGTCGGAATTTTTGATATCTTCTAAGAGTAGTCAGAGGATTATTGATTTAATAACAGAAGTACACGAAGACATATATTTAACATCTATTATTTTACCCATCCCGAAGATTTTAGCTCAATCTTTAGCATTTTGGTAAAGTATGGAAAAAGTACAAGTAAATATATTTTATCGAAAGGAGAGATATATGAGTGAAATAGTTATTAATGCTCAGAATTTATCTAAAAATTTTTATAATTTTGATTCAAGACTCCCATTTATCAAGAGATTTTTGAAACGTAATCAAATAACGATTCGAGCTGTTCAAGATATTAGTTTTACGATTAAGAGAGGGAGTATAGTTGGCTTTATTGGGAGTAATGGAGCTGGTAAATCCACAACGATTAAAATGTTGACTGGGACTCTTTATCCTAGTTCCGGAAAATTAGAAGTGAATGGAGAAATTCCATTTAAAAGAAGTATAAATTTTAGAAAAAAAATTTCAATAGTAGTAGGAAATAAATTACAGTTATTTCAAGATGTTTCGGCTATGGATTATTTTCAATTGATTGGTACTTTATATGAGGTAGAACCGGCGATTTTACAAGAACGAATTCAGGAATTAAGCAATTTGTTGAATGTAAAAGATCAGCTTTACCAGCAGGTCCGGACCCTCTCTCTTGGACAAAAAATGAAAATGGAGTTTATAGCGGCATCTTTAACAAGTCCGGAAATATTATTTTTAGACGAGCCTACTATAGGGTTAGATATACAGTCTAAAAAAGATATCAGAACATTTTTAAAGAAAATGAATGAAGAATGTCATACTACTATTATTTTAACGAGTCATGATATGGATGATATTTCGTCTGTTTGTGACGAATTAATCGTCATTGACAAAGGAAAAATTATTTTGCAGGAGTCAATGGATGTTATTTTATCTAAATTTTCTGATTTTAAATATTTAAAGATAAAAATGACATTAGATTTGGTACCAGAGTTATGCTCTGTTAAAGGAGTAGTAGTCATTTCTCAAACAAAATCGGAATGTATACTAAAAATACCTAGAGATTTTGTCTTTGAGACATTAGAATCAATCAATAAGCTTGTAGATATAGAAGATTTTGAAATATCAAATCTTTCTTTAGAAGAAATTATTTTACAAAACTATTTTACAAAAAAGGAGCACAATTGAAAAAAGAAATGTCTATTATTCTGATATCATTTCGATCTATTTTGAACTATAAATCAAGTGTACTATTGTTAATGTTACAGGCAAGTATACAAATTATGATATCAGTATTTTTATGGACGTATATATATCAGAGTAACCAGATAAATATAGCAGGATATGATTTTACCTCAATGGTTCAATACTATTTGGGGACTATAATTTTTTCATATTTTGTTTTTTATCCAGTTGATTGGGAAATCAATGACGATGTTCATTCAGGAAATTTTTTTAGCATATTAATAAAACCTGTTACTTTTTATAAGTATTATTTTTGTAAAATGCTTGGAGATAGGCTTGCTCATTTATTATTTATCATCATTCCTGTCATTTTATTCTCCAGTGTTTATTACAAGAATGAGTTATTAACCATTGAAATTCTTATTTTAGGAAGTATTGCAATTATTCTATCTATGGTTCTATGGTTTTTAATATCATGTTGTGTAGGTATGCTTTCTTTTTGGTTAGAAAATATATTTTTTGTCCTTACTGTTAAAGAAATAGTAATTCAGTTTTTATCAGGAATATTATTGCCTTTAAGTTTTTTTTCAAATAATTTTCGTCTGTTTTTAGATGTATTACCTTT
This sequence comes from Streptococcus infantis, assembly GCF_047463615.1. Lineage (GTDB taxonomy): Bacteria > Bacillota > Bacilli > Lactobacillales > Streptococcaceae > Streptococcus > Streptococcus infantis_X. The sequence continues at coordinate 2,652 of NZ_JASHDO010000017.1, forward strand.
TAAATACTTAGTATATGAACCGCTTCAGATGTTTAGTAATGAAACATATAAATTAATAGACTATTTGAGAATTATTTGTATTCAATTGATTTGGTGCATCATTTTTTATATTATATCAAGATTCATATTGAGAAAAGGAGTGGAGCACTTCTCAAATGTGGGAGGATAAAATGTTTAGAATAAAAGTAATTTTTAGGCTACTTCATTTTGGTTTTAAATCTGATATGAATTTTCATTTTGACTTCTTTTGTGGTCTATTTTCGTCGATACTGTGGATTGGTTTACCTATTGTATTTTTTAGATTGATTTTCTTAAACATAGACTCTTTTAATGGTTGGGACTATTATCAAATTTTATTTTTGGTAGGTTCCTACACTATTGTAGATGGAGTTATGATGGGATTGTTAATTAGAAGTATGGGAATTTTAGAATCAGATATTTTGAGTGGTAACTTGGATCAAATTTTATTGAGGCCGTTTGATACTCAGTTGTTCTATATTTTTAGATCATTTAATTTAGTTCAATTCGTGAATACTTTTTTTGGTCTTGCGATCATTTTTATAAGTTATGGAAATTTAAATGTACATTTAAATTCATTAAAAATATTATTTTATATCCTTTCTTTAATGTGTGGTTGTATTATATATTATTCAATTTGGTTTCTAATAACGATTAGTTCATTTTGGTTCCCAACTAAATTTTCAAAAGTAGATGTATTTTTGAATTATATTGGAATTTCTAAGTATCCATATAATATTTTTACAGGTATTAACAGATTGATCACTATGTTATTTGTTCCCAATTTATTAATTGCCAATCCTGCAGTATTAATATTTTTAGGGAAAGATACATTGAACCTATTTTTCTATCAAATAGTTTTTACAGTTTTTTTGATTATTATCAGTCGTACAATTTTTAGAAAAGGATTGAAAAAATATGAAAGTGCAGGAAGATAAACAATGTTGTTCAGTTATATGTTTGACTAAAGGAAGTGATTCGCTGTACTTTCGGATATGAGCTTGAAGGTGGAATTGCCGGAGTGAGTTTGAAAAAAAGTAAGCGAAATTTTTGACCAAAAATTGACCAAGTAAGTTAGAAAAGCCTTTAAATCAAGGGTTTGAGTCCTGTTTTTCGATTCCTGCAGGGAATATGGAAATTGATACAATAGAATGTAGAGAAAGCCTTGGAATAAGCTGTTTCCAAGGCTTTTTAGCTATCTATAGGTAGAAGGAAAAAATTGCTAGAGTAGATGATTTTTATTTGGATACTCTTGTTTTGTATAACGTTACACTATATGTTATTTAAGACAGATTGTGTTGAGTATTGAATTATACAAAAATTACTAATGGATTAAGACTTTTGCATTTGATTATACTGTAGAGAATATTAGTCAAATAAAATTGTTTTGTTTTCACTAATGCATTTCTTATTATCATCCCAATAGTTAATACTTTCAAAGCTTCCTTTTCTTAAATAAAGCGGTAGCCTTTTTCTTATTTCATCTTGCATTGGTATTTTATCAATATCTTTTAGATTCCACCATTTTGGCTCACCTTCAGCAGATGTGCTTAGTTCACCAGTAAACTGAGTACATAAAAAGTCATAGAAGACAAATCTCTCATTACCAATTGAATTAGTAAAGCCTGAAATTCCCTTTAATTCAAGATTTAATGCAGTAAGTCCAGTTTCTTCCTTAAGTTCCCGTAATGCAGCTTCAAAAAAACTTTCAGGGAATTCAACTTTTCCCCCCGGTGGAATCCAGCCAGGAAAATTATCGTGCTGTCTATTAAGTAATAAAATTTCTTGATTTTTCAAAACACAAATATTAACCCAGTTTTTGATTTTTTCAGTCATATGATTAACCTCCAACAAGTATTTTTTCATATGCAAGATTATATGTCAAGAACTATATGCTATTTATGATTGTGACAAATGTATCTCAGCCAAAGATTGATAATTTTTACGCAATAGCTGATGAACACTCAGAATAGACTTCAATCAAGAACTTTGGAAGAAAAGTGTTGAGAGGTTGGATATAAAAGAAAGTAAGCAAATCAGCCTGGCCTTAAAATGGCATATGGATTGATTTATAGAAGACAATGACGTGTCAATTCAGCACGTCTTTTTTTACTTTTTCTATGGTATAATAGAAGGTAGATTTATTAATTGGAGTATGAAGAATTTATGATTAAATTAGTAGCAACGGATATGGACGGTACTTTTTTGGATGGTGCCGGTCAATTTGATATGGAGCGTCTGAAAAAGTTGCTCCATTCTTATAAAGAAAAAGGAATCTATTTTGCTGTTGCCTCAGGTCGTGGGCTTTTGTCACTTGAAAAGCATTTTGCGGATGTTAAAGATGAGATTATTTTCATTGCTGAAAATGGGAGTCTCGTTCGTTTCCATGGAGAGGACCTCTATGAAGCAACCATGCCTCGTGATTTTTACCTATCAACATTTGAAAAGCTAAAAACTTCACCATATTTTGATGAGAAAAAGATGCTTTTGACTGGTAAAGAGGCTTGCTATGTCTTAGATACAGTAGATGAAACCTATCTTATGTTTAGTCATCATTACAATGAAAATATCAAAAAAGTAGCCAGTCTTGAAGAGATTACCGATGAGATTTTCAAATTCACAACTAACTTCACTGAAGAAACGGTTGACGCTGGAGAATCTTGGGTCAATGAACATGTTCCTGGGATCAAGGCTATGACGACAGGCTTTGAATCCATTGATATCGTTTTAGACCATGTTGATAAGGGAGTCGCTATTGTCGAATTGGCTAAGAAATTAAATCTGGATATGGATCAAGTAATGGCTTTTGGTGATAACCTCAACGACTTGCACATGATGCAAGTGGTTGGGCATCCAGTAGCACCTGAAAATGCTCGTCCAGAGATTTTAGAACTAGCTGAAACAGTTATCGGACATCACAAAGACCAATCAGTTATTGCTTATATGGAGGGATTGTAATGGCAGATATTAAATTAATTGCCCTAGACTTAGATGGGACTTTGCTGACGACAGACAAGAAATTGACTGATCGTACTAAGACAACTTTAAAGGCTGCGCGTGATCAGGGAGTCAAAGTGGTACTGACAACTGGACGTCCCCTCAAGGCTATGGATTTCTTCCTCAAAGAGCTTGGAACAGACGGCCATGATGACGAGTATACTATCACCTTTAATGGAGGATTGGTTCAGAAAAATACGGGTGAGATTCTTGATAAGACAGTCTTTTCAATTGATGATGTGACACGTATTTATGAAGAAACTGAAAAACTAGGCATTCCTTTAGATGCTATTTCAGAAGGCACCGTTTACCAAATCCAATCAGATCAAGAGAATCTGTATGCTAAATTTAATCCTGCTCTGACTTTCGTTCCAATTGACTTTGAAGATTTGTCTAGTCAAATGACTTATAATAAATGTGTGACAGCCTTTGCCCAAGAACCACTGGATGCAGCAATTGCTAACATTTCATCAGACTTGTTTAACAACTACGAAATTTTTAAATCTCGCGACATGCTTTTGGAATGGTCGCCAAAGAACGTTCATAAGGCTACGGGATTAGCTAAATTGATTGACCACCTAGGAATTGACCAAAGTCAGGTGATGGCATGTGGAGATGAGGCCAATGACCTTTCTATGATAGAATGGGCAGGTCTTGGTGTAGCCATGCAAAATGCTGTTCCTGAAGTTAAAGCAGTTGCAAATGTAGTCACCCCTATGACCAATGACGAGGAAGCTGTTGCCTGGGCCATTGAAAAATATGTACTAAAGGAGAACTAAAGTATGGGATTATTTGACCGTTTATTTGGTAGAAAAGAAGAACCAAAAATCGAAGAAGTCGTTAAAGAAGCTTTGGAAAACTTGGATCTGACAGAACCTGGCGACGAAGTTACAGAATCTGTAAGCAAGGAAGCTGAAGAGGAAAATACTGAAGAAATCGACCAAAGTTCAGAATTTGAGGAAACTTATTCTAAAGAAGCTAGTGAGTCGGAAGAACCAGTAGCAGAAACTACTACAGAAACAGTTGAACCAATAGCAACTCCTCAGGAAGAAATTCAACTTGAAGAAGAAACTGAATGTCATTGTTGTCAGGAAGAGTCAGAGTCAACAGAAATTGAAGAAACTAAAGAAAGCGCTCAAGAGGTAGCAGAGTTTGTTGCAGAAAAATCTGAGTCACCAGTCGAAGAAGTACCTTCAAGTGATAGTGGCGAGGAAGAATCTGATCAAGTTCAACCAGACGAAACGGAAGCAGACACTTCTGAAGAAGTGGAAGAAGATGTAGTAATCGAAGAAATTTCTCAAGTTCAAGAGACTGTACAGGAAAAATATGACCGTAGTCTCAAGAAAACTCGTACGGGATTTGGTGCTCGTTTGAATGCCTTCTTTGCTAACTTCCGCTCTGTTGATGAAGAATTCTTCGAAGAACTAGAAGAACTGCTTATCATGAGTGACGTTGGTGTTCAGGTAGCTTCAAATCTTACTGAAGAATTGCGTTACGAAGTCAAGCTTGAAAATGCCAAGAAACCTGATGCCCTTCGTCGTGTCATCATCGAAAAATTGGTAGAGTTGTATGAGAAGGATGGCAACTACAACGAAAGTATTAATTTCCAAGATGGTTTGACAGTTATGCTCTTTGTAGGTGTGAATGGTGTCGGAAAAACAACATCTATTGGTAAGCTTGCTCACCGTTACAAACTAGCTGGCAAGAAAGTCATGCTGGTTGCTGCAGATACCTTCCGTGCTGGTGCAGTTGCTCAATTAGCTGAATGGGGACGTCGTGTGGATGTTCCAGTGGTTACAGGACCAGAAAAAGCTGATCCAGCCAGTGTTGTCTTTGATGGGATGGAACGAGCAGTAGCAGAAGGTGTTGATATTCTCATGATTGATACAGCTGGCCGTTTACAAAACAAGGAAAACTTGATGGCAGAGTTGGAAAAAATTGGTCGCATCATTAAACGTGTCGTTCCAGAAGCTCCGCATGAAACCTTCCTAGCTCTGGATGCCTCAACAGGACAAAACGCTCTTGTACAAGCCAAAGAGTTTTCAAAAATTACGCCTGTTACAGGAATTGTCTTAACCAAGATTGATGGAACTGCCCGAGGTGGTGTTGTTCTGGCTATCCGTGAAGAACTCAATATTCCTGTTAAGTTGATTGGATTTGGCGAAAAAATCGATGATATCGGTGAGTTTAACTCTGAAAACTTTATGAAGGGCCTTCTAGAAGGTTTGATATAAAAGAAAATCCTGCAAGAATTCTTGCAGGATTGTTTTTGATTATTCTAAACGACCATCTTTACGATAGGAGATATCTGGTTGCCAAGTCCACTCAGCTCCGTATTTTTTAAGTAAATCAAAGCTAGCTTGAGGTCCCATACTACCAGCCTTGTAGTCATGGAGTGGAGCACCGTTTTCAGCCCAAAGCTTTTCAATACGGTCAATCAATTTCCATGAGGCACTCACTTCATCCCAATGGCTAAAGTTAGTTGAATTATTGTTCAAAACATCATAGATGAGTTTTTCATATGGATCTGGCGAAGCACCAGTTGCAGTTGCATCTGTTCTGTAATCAAGCGAATTAGGTGCAAGCTTAAACTCTTCACCAACCTCTTTACCGTTTAGGCTAAGTGAGAATCCTTCTGTTGGTTGGATGTAGATTGTCAAAATATTTGGTGCTAGAGGTTGGTCAAAGATTGAATCCATTTGTTTGAAGACAATGTTGACATGCGTTCCTTTTTCAGTCATACGTTTACCTGTACGGAAGAAGAATGGAACCCCACGAAAACGGTCACTTTCAACAAAGAAGGCGCCAGAAGCAAAGGTTTCTGTCATTGATTCTGGATTGACATTTGGTTCACTACGGTAAGAGATGTATTTCATGCCATCAACTTTACCAGAACGATATTGACCACGGATGAATTGTTCTTTGAGTTCCTCATCTGTAGGGTGGTAAAGGTTCTTGAAGACCTTAATTTTCTCTGCGCGAATGTCATCTTTGGTAAAGCTTGCTGGTTTATCCATAGCTAAGAGCGACAGGAGTTGGAGTGTATGGTTTTGAACCATATCACGAAGGGCACCAGACTCATCATAGTAGCCACCACGCTCTTCAACACCTAGACGTTCTGCAAAGGTAATTTGAACATTATCGATGTGTTCACGATTCCAAACATTTTCAAAAATCATATTAGCAAAACGAATGGCAAATATGCTTTGAATCATTTCCTTACCAAGATAGTGGTCGATACGATAGATTTGCTCTTCGTTAAAAGTAGCTAGGAGTTCTTCGTTTAATTTGCTAGCAGTCTCATAGTCGGTTCCAAAAGGTTTCTCAACGATCAAACGTTCAAAGCCTTTACCATCAACGATTTGCTCTGATTTGAGGTGTTTAGCGATGGTACCAAAGAACTGAGGTGCCATTGAGAGGAAGAAGAGTTTGTTGTGCTCAGTCTGATATTTTTCGTTTAATTCAGCCTGAAGCTTGCGTAATTCGATGTAGTGCTCAGTGTCATTAACATCGTGGCTTTGATAGTAAAAATGACTCGCAAATGCTTGAGCTTCTTCCACACTGTCTGCCAAGTCTAAAATAGATTCGACAACGACAGATTCAAAATACTCCTTACTCCAAGGTCTACGAGCCGTTCCAATAACAGCAAAATGATCAGAAAGATTACCTGATTTATAAAGTCTAAAAAGTGAAGGGTAGAGCTTACGTTTGGCCAAATCCCCACTTGCACCGAAAATTGTAACAATAACTTTTGATGACATCTAGCTACCTAATTTCTATTTTGTTTCCTAGTTAGACTAGGCATGAGGAGTCCCCATTTTTCATATCCTTTATTTTATCATAATTTTCTAAAAAATCCAAAAATCCAATACGTCTATATTAAGAGGCTGGGAAAAATCTCAATTTCATACTCTTCGAAAATCTCTTCAAACCACGTCAGCGTCGCCTTACCGTATGTATGGTTACTGACTTCGTCAGTTTAATCTACAACCTCAAAACCATGTTTTGAGCTGACTTCGTCAGTTCTATTTACAACCTCAAAACAGTGCTTTGAGCAACCTGCGGCTAGCTTCCTAGTTTGCTCTTTGATTTTCATCGAGTATTAGGAGAAACCGAAGTAAATTTTCCCACAATAAAACGCATAATATCAAGTTTTTTTTGAACTGCACCCCAAAAGTTAGACATAAAAATCTAACTTTTGGGGTGTTTTTATTATGAAATTAACTTATGATGATAAAGTTCAGATCTATGAACTTAGAAAACAAGGCTATAGCTTAGAGAAGCT
>NZ_JASHDO010000018.1:0-8029 GCF_047463615.1 Streptococcus infantis
CAGCTGGTACCAATTCGTAAGTCTTACCTTCGAATTCAATCTCTTGTGGACGGTTGTCTACAACTGTGTCGTAGTCTTTGTCTACTGGTTGAGCTTTTTCGTCAGTAACATCTTCCTTGATTGTCTTACCTTCGGTATCTACATAGTGAACATAAACGTTACCCTTAGGCTCAGCTGGTGTTTCTTTAAGTTTGTAAACATAGGTTACATTCTTATCACCTTCGATGACTTTACCAGTTGTTGAGTCTGTTGACTTCAAGTGACCATCTTTATCAACTTCACCTACTGTGTAGTTACCAGCTGGAACCAATTCATAAGTATTACCTTCGAATTCAATCTCTTGTGGACGGTTGTCTACAACTGTGTCGTAGTCTTTGTCTACTGGTTGAGCTTTTTCGTCAGTCACATCTTCTTTGATTGTCTTGCCTTCGGTATCAACGTAGTGTACATAGACATTACCATTCACTTCTTTATAAACATAAGTGATGGTTGATTTTGGTTTAGTAACCTTACCTGTAACTGGATCAGATGATTCAAGGTGACCATTTTCATCAACCTTACCTACTGGATAGTCACCCTTCGGTACGATCTTATAGGTCTTACCATCTTCACTCTTGATTGTGTTTGGTTTTTCACCTTCTTCAGTAGTGTTATATGGTGTATCGTATGGTGAGTTTGGTGTGTCTTGACGAGGTTTTTGAATCTCTTTACCCTTCTCATCAACATAAGTGATAATAACTTCACCTTTTGGCTTTTCTTTAAGTTTGTAAACATAGGTTACATTCTTATCGCCTTCGATAACCTTACCAGTTGTTGAGTCTGTTGACTTCAAGTGACCATCTTTATCAACTTCACCTACTGTGTAGTTACCAGCTGGAACCAATTCATAAGTATTACCTTCGAATTCAATCTCTTGTGGACGGTTGTCTACAACTGTGTCGTAGTCTTTGTCTACTGGTTGAGCTTTTTCATCAGTAACATCTTCCTTGATTGTCTTGCCTTCTGTATCTACATAGTGTACATAGACATTACCATTCACTTCTTTATAAACATAAGTGATAGTTGATTTTGGTTTAGTAACCTTACCTGTAACTGGATCAGATGATTCAAGGTGACCATTTTCATCAACCTTACCTACTGGATAGTCACCCTTCGGTACGATCTTATAGGTCTTACCATCTTCACTCTTGATTGTGTTTGGTTTTTCACCTTCTTCAGTTGTGTTATATGGTGTATCGTATGGTGAGTTTGGTGTGTCTTGACGAGGTTTTTGAATCTCTTTACCCTTCTCATCCACGTAAGTAATAACTACTTCACCTTTTGGCTTTTCTTTAAGTTTGTAAACATAGGTTACATTCTTATCACCTTCGATGACTTTACCAGTTGTTGAGTCTGTTGACTTCAAGTGACCATCTTTATCAACTTCACCTACTGTGTAGTTACCAGCTGGAACCAATTCATAAGTATTACCTTCGAATTCAATCTCTTGTGGACGGTTGTCTACAACTGTGTCGTAGTCTTTGTCTACTGGTTGAGCTTTTTCGTCAGTAACATCTTCCTTGATTGTCTTGCCTTCGGTATCAACGTAGTGGACATAGACATTACCATTCACTTCTTTATAAACATAAGTGATAGTTGATTTTGGTTTAGTAACCTTACCTGTAACTGGGTCAGATGATTCAAGGTGACCATTTTCATCAACCTTACCTACAGGATAATCACCCTTCGGTACGATCTTATAGGTCTTACCATCTTCACTCTTGATTGTGTTTGGTTTTTCACCTTCTTCAGTTGTGTTATATGGTGTGTCATATGGTGAGTTTGGTGTGTCTTGACGAGGTTTTTGAATCTCTTTACCCTTCTCATCCACGTAAGTAATAACTACTTCACCTTTTGGCTTTTCTTTAAGTTTGTAAACATAGGTTACATTCTTATCACCTTCGATGACTTTACCAGTTGTTGGGTCTGTTGACTTCAAGTGACCTTCTTTATCAACTTCACCTACTGTGTAGTTACCAGCTGGTACCAATTCGTAAGTCTTACCTTCGAATTCAATCTCTTGTGGACGGTTGTCTACAACTGTGTCGTAGTCTTTGTCTACTGGTTGAGCTTTTTCATCAGTAACATCTTCCTTGATTGTCTTGCCTTCTGTATCAACGTAGTGGACATAGACATTACCATTCACTTCTTTATAAACATAAGTGATAGTTGATTTTGGTTTAGTAACCTTACCTGTAACTGGGTCAGATGATTCAAGGTGACCATTTTCATCAACCTTACCTACAGGATAATCACCCTTCGGTACGATCTTATAGGTCTTACCATCTTCACTCTTGATTGTGTTTGGTTTTTCACCTTCTTCAGTAGTGTTATATGGTGTATCGTATGGTGAGTTTGGTGTGTCTTGACGAGGTTTTTGAAGCTCTTTACCCTTCTCATCCACGTAAGTAATAACTACTTCACCTTTTGGCTTTTCTTTAAGTTTGTAAACATAGGTTACATTCTTATCACCTTCGATGACTTTACCAGTTGTTGAGTCTGTTGACTTCAAGTGACCATCTTTATCAACTTCACCTACTGTGTAGTTACCAGCTGGAACCAATTCATAAGTATTACCTTCGAATTCAATCTCTTGTGGACGGTTGTCTACAACTGTGTCGTAGTCTTTGTCTACTGGTTGAGCTTTTTCATCAGTAACATCTTCCTTGATTGTCTTGCCTTCTGTATCTACATAGTGTACATAGACATTACCATTCACTTCTTTATAAACATAAGTGATGGTTGATTTTGGTTTAGTAACCTTACCTGTAACTGGGTCAGATGATTCAAGGTGACCATTTTCATCAACCTTACCTACTGGATAGTCACCCTTCGGTACGATCTTATAGGTCTTACCATCTTCTGCCTTGATGAAGTTAGGTTTTTCATCTTCTTCAGTAGTGTTATATGGTGTATCGTATGGTGAGTTTGGTGTGTCTTGACGAGGTTTTTGAAGCTCTTTACCCTTCTCATCCACATAAGTGATAACAACTTCACCTACTTTAAGTTTGTAGATGTAAGTTACATTCTTATCCTCTTTAGCAACTACACCTGTTGTTGGGTCTGATGACTTAAGGTGACCTTGGTCATCAACTTCACCTACTGTGTAGTTACCAGCTGGGACTAACTCGTAAGTCTTACCTTCGAATGTAATCTCGTTCGGACGATTGTCTACAACTGTATCGTAGGCCTTATTAACTGGTTGATCTTTTTCATCGGTTACATCTGGTTTAATAGTCTTGCCTTCTGTATCTTTATAATGAACATAGACATTACCTTTAACATCAGACTTGACAAAGTAGTAGTTTACATCAGTAGATGGTTTAAGGTTACTTGGAATTGAATAGTTATTCGAGAATGAAGCATACCCTTTCAATTTGGTGTACACTTTACCATTTGGAGCAGTTGGGTCATTGGCAACAGATCCTTCTGCTTGGATTTCTGGAACTTTACCAGCAATGACGTTGTAACTGTTATTACCTGATCCAGCAGGTGTCAATGTAGGGTTTGGAGCACCTTTGAATGGACGTGGATAAGTGTGCAAAGTTCCGTCCATTTGTTTATAAGTATCTGTCTCAGTAGGAGACGACCAACCAGTAATAATGAGTGATTTGCTTCCAGCAGTTTCGTTGACTTCAAGATAGTAATCACCATTTTTACTGTTTACTTTTGTAACTTTTGTCTCGTCAGCCTTCCACTCTTCACCAGCCTTATTGACTTTACTAGTGTAAATGAGTGTGTATTTCGATACATCTTCTGTACCAATATCAGATGTAGTAAAGTTATTAACTTGAGACGGATCAAGAGCGTAGAATTTAGTTACAGTTGACCCTTCTGTATCAACGATTTCAGATATACGTTTCACATAATAGTGATTTGCTCCACCCTGAAGTTCGACAAGTTTTTGACCTACAACACCTTTACCAAGGATACCAGATGTTTTTTGAGTAGAATCTGTTGTAGCAGCTACATGCTTGTATCCAGGGATATCACGGTTGTTTGAAGCTGTAAATTGTTGGCCAGCAAGACCTGTATGAGTGTAAGATGCAAGATCTGTTTCATTTCCAGTAGGTGTATATAGTTTTCCTTCTGTGTACTTGCTACTATCAACTACTTTATAGTGAGTTGTTTGATTTACCGTTGCATATGGAACAGAAGTTTGAATGTTTGGTTTATCTTCGTTTTCGTTACCTGGGAAGTTGGTATCACGAATTTGAAGTGTTTCATACTCAAGATTTGGGTTAACGAATGAGAATGTCACGTTACCAGGATCAGTTCCGTTAGCACCTGTATAAGTCAATGTATTTGTAACATCCGTATTGTTATCTGTTATGTAACCCGGAAGCGAGATATTGCTTTCACCAGCTTTGATAGTACGAGTGAAGGCTTCAGAACCATCAGACTTCTTGATGATACGCAAGTAAACATCAGGCTTTACTGAAAGATCACCTTTAATCGCTGAACGATCTACTGAAAGTGTTGCGTAGTAATCAAAATAGGTTTTCTTGCCAGTTGATTGATCCGTTTTAAGGAATTGCCATACACCAAATGTGTAACGGTCAGCATTTGGATCCAAAGAGTAACCTGCTTTGTTAAAGGCCGCATCTTCAATAGTTGCACCGTTTGGTTCAGAGATAACTGGAGAAGTAGCTACAGACCCGTTACCTTCAGTTGAGATTGGTGCCAACTGTGCAGAAACTGCAGGTGCTCCGTTAACAGTGGTGTTCCCTTCAAAGCCTGCGGCTTTCAAGGTTGCCATCATATCATCTACTGACTTGCTCAGACGTGCACGTTGATCAGCGTATGATTGAGCAGTAGCTTCCGTCAAATTAGTTCCGGCTGATAATTCTGATTGAACTTTAGCAACTGCGTCACTGATTGCTGCTTTTTGCTCTGAATTTTGATGGTTTGACGCATATTTATCTGCAATTTTTGTCAACAAAGCTGCTTCAGAAGCATTTTGTTCTAAGACGGCTTTATCATCCGCCGCTGGAACATCTTCAGCTACCTCAGTTGAAGTTGCTGCTGTTACCTTTGCTTCTGTGGCAGATTCATTGCCAACTACTGGTGACTCTTTAGAATCTTGCTCACTTAATGATTCTGATCCTGTTGCAACTTCTGGTGAACTTACTAAAGCCGATGTAGGAACTGCGTCCTTCCCTTGCTCATCAGCATACCCCGTATTTACAAGTGTTGTTGCACCGAGGACAGCTGTTGCTACTACGATTCCTTTTATGAAACCTCGACTAGTCAATCCCTTAACTGAAGCAGCATCTTCACGTACCTCGGCTACGATAGTTTCTTCGACTTGACCTCGAATCACTTTTAGAAGCCCAAAGCTCGAAGTAGATGCACGCAACCAATTCTTACCTGACTTGATCAATTTGAATCAAGTCACTCGATCGGTTTCACGAAATTCTCCGTTTGAACGTTTAAAAAACATGTCAGTCTCCTTTTTTAATTGTATTCACTTTCATTATACATTATTACTGTATAAAAGCAAGAAATTTAACGCAAAGTTTTTAAAAGAGCAGTTAAAAGAAAAACACGATATAAAATACAATTTATTCTATCTTTTTATCCTTTGAAACAAAGATAAAAATATGAATCCAATAATTCAAAACCCATCCCAAATCTACTCCAAAAACACATATAAAAAAATGAATATAATGATAGAAGACTAGAGAAATTACCTACAAATATCTCTTGAAAATAAGTCGAGAATATTGCTATCATTCTGAAAAATCCCTTTACTGTCGTTCAAATAGATTAAAAGAGAGCTCCTCTATCGGACTTCCAACTCTGTTGAACTTAACTAAACAGTTGAAGACATAAATTTTCATCAGACCAACTTCATAAAGAAAGAATCTATTTCCTTTTCCTCTGCCGCTATCTTTCACTAATGTACTACAGTTAAAAACAAGAAAAAAGCGAACAAGACTAAATTCTGACTATCAGAAAACTAGTTTTGTCCGCTTTTTAATGTCGAGATTAGCTTCTTGGTCCAATCTCTATCTCTTAGACAGCTCCAAGCGTTTTTGGATAATATCTACGCTTCCTCAAAAGTAATTTTTGAGTGCTCAATATTTTATTCGTCCTCTTTTTTCTTTCCCGTTGCAGCAAGTCCAAGAAGCGCTCCAACAACACCTAAGGTTGCCAGTGTAACAGTTTCTTTAGTTCCTGTCTCTGGGAGACTGTGTTGACGATTTGTAGGTGCTTGATTTGCCTTGTCTTGTGACGCTACAAGAGACTGCATATCCTTGTATTCTGGAATTTCATGAATTGTTGCCTCAGCTCCATTCACACCGCCAGTAAACTCTGGGACTTCGTTGATAGCAGCTTCTGCTCCATTGACTCCACCAGTAAACTCTGGCTCTTCTCCACGAGTAGCTGCTTCTGCGCCATTTGCTCCGCCAGTGAACTCTGGGACCTCGTTGATAGTAGCTTCTGCTCCATTGACATTACCAGTGAACTCTGGATCTTCTCCACGAGTAGCTGCTTCTTCGCCATTTGCTCCGCCAGTGAACTCTGGGACCTCGTTGATAGCAGCTTCTGCGCCATTTACTCCGCCAGTGAACTCTGGAACTTCGGTGAGAGCTGCTTCTGCGCCATTTACTCCGCCAGTGAACTCTGGGACCTCGTTGATAGCAGCTTCTGCTCCATTGACATTACCTGTGAACTCTGGAACTTCGGTAAGAGCTGCTTCTGCGCCATTTACTCCGCCAGTGAACTCTGGGACCTCGTTGATAGCAACTTCTGGTCCATTGACTCCACCAGTAAACTCTGGATCTTCTCCACGAATAGCTGCTTCTTCGCCATTTGCTCCTCCAGTGAACTCTGGAACCTCGTTGATAGCAGCCTCTACGCCATTGACACTACCTGTGAACTCTGGATCTTCTCCACGAACAACTGCTTCTTCATCATTTACTCCACCTGCAAATTCAGGAAGCTCATGACTAGCAGCCTCTGCGCCATTGACACTACCTGTGAACTCTGGGACTTCATGGATCGCTGGATCTGTTTTACCTGTTTCAACTTTCTTAGTTCCGACTAACACAATCTCATCTTGTGCTGCTTCAACAACTTCGCTAAGTTTTTCAGTACGGCTTCCATCCAATGCTACTTCGGTGATAACACGTTCTTTACCTTCACGACCTACTTGAGACACGCTAGTTTTACCTTCTGGAAGAGTTGGGTCTTCTTGCTTCACTGTCTTGAAGCGGATTGGTTTTTCAACTACTTCAAGGCTTGGTTGACTAATGCTCAATTCTTTAACACCGCCAGCTGGCTCAGATGTTCCTTCATAAGTACCAACTTCGATGACACGATCTTGAGCTTCTTCACGTTCAACCTTAACTGTCTTACGTGTATCTCCATCTACTTCTACATAAGTCGTTACTTGACCTGCTTTACCATCTGAAACAACTTGTTCCTTACCTTTAGCTAGGAAGGCATTCTCACGACGAACAATATTAAAGGTGATTGATTCTGTAGTTACTTCAAGACTTGGTTGCGTTTGAACTAAGACCTTATCTCCTTCAGCTGGAACTGTTGAATGTTTCACTTCCTCTTCTGGTTTGCTTGGCTCCTCTGGCTGTGCTGGTTCTTCTGGTTTGCTTGGCTCTTCTGGAGTTGGTTCCTCTTTCGGTGTCGCCTGAAGATTGTTGATAGATGTCAAAGCGTCTTGCAAGGCCTTATCTACTGCATCCTGAGTTTTGGCTTCTTCAATAGCAGCTAAGGCTTGTTCTGCTAGTTCAACTAGTTTCTTCTTAGCTTCCTTGTCATCACCCAACTCAGCTGTTTTACTTTTAATAGCTTCTGACAAGCTTGCCATAGCTTTATCGTAGTCAAGCTTAGGCTCTACTGGTTTGCTTGGTTCTTCTGGTTTTGGTTCCTCTTTCGGAGTTGCTTGAAGTTGATTGATAGCAGCTAGACCAGTTGCCAAAGCCTTATCTACTGCATCTTGAGTCTTAGCTTCTTGAATAGCTGA
>NZ_JASHDO010000019.1:0-3129 GCF_047463615.1 Streptococcus infantis
AGCTAAGCGACTTCCTTATCTCACAGGGGGCAACCCCCAACTACTTCCGGCGTTCTAGGGCTTAACTGCTGTGTTCGGCATGGGTACAGGTGTATCTCCTAGGCTATCGTCACTTAACTTTGAGTAATACATACTCAAAATTGAATATCTATCAAATTTCACTTAAAAATAATCACGCTTCGTATTCTCAGTTACTTTGGATAAGTCCTCGAGCTATTAGTATTAGTCCGCTACATGTGTCGCCACACTTCCACTTCTAACCTATCTACCTGATCTTCTCTCAGGGCTCTTACTGATATAAAATCATGGGAAATCTCATCTTGAGGTGGGTTTCACACTTAGATGCTTTCAGCGTTTATCCCTTCCCTACATAGCTACCCAGCGATGCCTTTGGCAAGACAACTGGTACACCAGCGGTAAGTCCACTCTGGTCCTCTCGTACTAGGAGCAGATCCTCTCAAATTTCCTACGCCCGCGACGGATAGGGACCGAACTGTCTCACGACGTTCTGAACCCAGCTCGCGTGCCGCTTTAATGGGCGAACAGCCCAACCCTTGGGACCGACTACAGCCCCAGGATGCGACGAGCCGACATCGAGGTGCCAAACCTCCCCGTCGATGTGAACTCTTGGGGGAGATAAGCCTGTTATCCCCAGGGTAGCTTTTATCCGTTGAGCGATGGCCCTTCCATACGGAACCACCGGATCACTAAGCCCGACTTTCGTCCCTGCTCGAGTTGTAGCTCTCGCAGTCAAGCTCCCTTATACCTTTACACTCTGCGAATGATTTCCAACCATTCTGAGGGAACCTTTGGGCGCCTCCGTTACCTTTTAGGAGGCGACCGCCCCAGTCAAACTGCCCGTCAGACACTGTCTCCGATAGGGATCACCTATCTGGGTTAGAGTGGCCATAACACAAGGGTAGTATCCCAACATCGTCTCCTTCGAAACTGGCGTCCCGATCTCATAGACTCCTACCTATCCTGTACATGTGGTACAGACACTCAATATCAAACTGCAGTAAAGCTCCATGGGGTCTTTCCGTCCTGTCGCGGGTAACCTGCATCTTCACAGGTACTAAAATTTCACCGAGTCTCTCGTTGAGACAGTGCCCAAATCATTACGCCTTTCGTGCGGGTCGGAACTTACCCGACAAGGAATTTCGCTACCTTAGGACCGTTATAGTTACGGCCGCCGTTTACTGGGGCTTCAATTCATACCTTCGCTTACGCTAAGCACTCCTCTTAACCTTCCAGCACCGGGCAGGCGTCACCCCCTATACATCATCTTACGATTTAGCAGAGAGCTGTGTTTTTGATAAACAGTTGCTTGGGCCTATTCACTGCGGCTGACATATGTCAGCACCCCTTCTCCCGAAGTTACGGGGTCATTTTGCCGAGTTCCTTAACGAGAGTTCTCTCGCTCACCTGAGGCTACTCGCCTCGACTACCTGTGTCGGTTTGCGGTACGGGTAGAGTATGTTTAAACGCTAGAAGCTTTTCTTGGCAGTGTGACGTCACTAACTTCGCTACTAAACTTCGCTCCCCATCACAGCTCAATGTTATAGAACTAAGCATTTAACTCAGTTCACACCTCACTGCTTAGACAGACTCTTCCAATCGTCTGCTTTAGTTAGCCTACTGCGTCCCTCCATCACTACATACTCTAGTACAGGAATATCAACCTGTTGTCCATCGGATACACCTTTCGGTCTCTCCTTAGGTCCCGACTAACCCAGGGCGGACGAGCCTTCCCCTGGAAACCTTAGTCTTACGGTGGACAGGATTCTCACCTGTCTTTCGCTACTCATACCGGCATTCTCACTTCTATGCGTTCCAGCACTCCTCACGGTACACCTTCTTCACACATAGAACGCTCTCCTACCATACCTATAAAGGTATCCACAGCTTCGGTAAATTGTTTTAGCCCCGGTACATTTTCGGCGCAGGGTCACTCGACTAGTGAGCTATTACGCACTCTTTGAATGAATAGCTGCTTCTAAGCTAACATCCTAGTTGTCTGTGCAACCCCACATCCTTTTCCACTTAACAATTATTTTGGGACCTTAGCTGGTGGTCTGGGCTGTTTCCCTTTCGACTACGGATCTTAGCACTCGCAGTCTGACTGCCGACCATAATTCTTTGGCATTCGGAGTTTATCTGAGATTGGTAATCCGGGATGGACCCCTCACCCAAACAGTGCTCTACCTCCAAGAATCTCTAATGTCGACGCTAGCCCTAAAGCTATTTCGGAGAGAACCAGCTATCTCCAAGTTCGTTTGGAATTTCTCCGCTACCCACAAGTCATCCAAGCACTTTTCAACGTGCCCTGGTTCGGTCCTCCAGTGCGTCTTACCGCACCTTCAACCTGCTCATGGGTAGGTCACATGGTTTCGGGTCTACGACATAATACTAAAGCGCCCTATTCAGACTCGGTTTCCCTGCGGCTCCGTCTCTTCAACTTAACCTCGCATCATATCGTAACTCGCCGGTTCATTCTACAAAAGGCACGCTCTCACCCATTAACGGGCTCGAACTTGTTGTAGGCACACGGTTTCAGGTTCTATTTCACTCCCCTCCCGGGGTGCTTTTCACCTTTCCCTCACGGTACTGGTTCACTATCGGTCACTAGGGAGTATTTAGGGTTGGGAGATGGTCCTCCCAGATTCCGACGGGATTTCACGTGTCCCGCCGTACTCAGGATTCTGCTAGGTACAAAGACTATTTTAAATACGAGGCTATCACTCTCTTTGGCTGATCTTCCCAAATCATTCTTCTATAGTCTTTGAGTCCATATTGCAGTCCTACAACCCCGAAGAGTAAACTCTTCGGTTTGCCCTTCTGCCGTTTCGCTCGCCGCTACTAAGGCAATCGCTTTTGCTTTCTCTTCCTGCAGCTACTTAGATGTTTCAGTTCACTGCGTCTTCCTCCTCATATCCTTAACAGATATGGGTAACAGGCATTACCTGTTGGGTTCCCCCATTCGGAAATCCCTGGATCATCGCTTACTTACAGCTACCCAAGGCATATCGTCGTTTGTCACGTCCTTCTTCGGCTCCTAGTGCCAAGGCATCCACCGTGCGCCCTTATTAACTTAACCTTATTTTTTGACCTTTCAGTCATAAACTCTTA
>NZ_JASHDO010000020.1:0-2537 GCF_047463615.1 Streptococcus infantis
TTCTTAACCCTGATGCAACATGGACAGCTAATAAGACTAACTATGATGCAGTTCCAACACCAGGATTGACAGGTTACTACGCTGATAAAGGAAGTGTTGCTTCTAAGACAGTCACTCAAGAAAATCTTGAAGAAACTGTAACTTACAGACCACTTGGAAAATTGGTTCCAAAACCAGAGACACCAAACGATCCAAACTTCCCATCAAAACCAGGAGTGAAGTATCCAAATGATCCAAAAGATCCAACTAAACCAGGTCAACCACTTGTTCCAGATGTACCAGGTTATGAACCACATCTTCCAGATCCAAAAGATCCAACTAAACCAGGTAAATCAGTACCTCCAGGAACACCAATCACTCCTGATAAACCAGGTGAAGACACACCAATTATCTACGTACCAAAAACAACTGAAGTTACAAAACCAACTAAACAAACGGTAACGTTTGAAGGAGCAGGAACAGCTACTCCAGCTGATAAGGTTCAAGATAACTTCACATTCACTGGTAAACAAAAAAATGGTACGACAACATGGGATCAACCTAATCACACTTATGGCAAAGAAACAGTTCCAGTTGTTGAACATTACTATGCCGATAAGAAGGAAGCTGGATCTAAGACAGTTACTCCAGATCAACCAGAAGTTACGGATAAGGTTACTTATAAACCACTTGGTAAGATCATTCCAGTTGATCCAGAAGGAAACAAAATTCCAAGTGCACCAACTCCACAGTACAACAATGATCCACAAGATCCAACTAAGGGTGGCGAAACTCCAACTCCAGTCATCCCAGGTTATGTGACAGATACACCAAGTGTAACTCCTAACAAACCAGGAGAGGATACACCTGTTGTCTACCGTAAGGCAGAACAAAAAGCTATTATCAAGTATGTAGACCAAAATACTGGTAAAACACTTGAAAATGATCAAGTTTCTGGTAAATCTGGTGAAGCTATTGACTACTCAACTGCAGCTAAGATCAAGAAATACCAAGATCGTGGTTACGTTCTTGTAAGCGATGAGTTCCCAGCAGGAGCTACTTATGACACAGATGCATCCCGTGACCAAATTTGGACAGTAACCTTGAAACACGGTGAAACTCCAGTTGGACCAAATAATCCACATAAACCAACAGATCCAATCAATCCAAAAGATCCAAAGAGTCCTAAATACCCTGAGACAGATCAATGGAAGAAAGATGTAACATCAACTGTTCATTATGTGGTATCAGACGGTAATGCAACTGCCCCAGCTGACAATGTTCAAAATGCACAATGGACACGTACCTTAAATGTTGATAAGGTGACAGGTAAAGTTCTTAACCCTGATGCAACATGGACAGCTAATAAGACTAACTATGATGCAGTTCCAACACCAGGATTGACAGGTTACTACGCTGATAAAGGAAGTGTTGCTTCTAAGACAGTCACTCAAGAAAATCTCGAAGAAACTGTAACTTACAGACCACTTGGAAAATTGGTTCCAAAACCAGAGACACCAAACGATCCAAACTTCCCATCAAAACCAGGAGTGAAGTATCCAAATGATCCAAAAGATCCAACTAAACCAGGTCAACCACTTGTTCCAGATGTACCAGGTTATGAACCACATCTTCCAGATCCAAAAGATCCAACTAAACCAGGTAAATTAGTACCTCCAGGAACACCAATCACTCCTGATAAACCAGGTGAAGACACACCAATTATCTACGTACCAAAAACAACTAAAGTTACAAAACCAACTAAACAAACGGTAACGTTTGAAGGAGCAGGAACAGCTACTCCAGCTGATAAGGTTCAAGATAACTTCACCTTTACTGGTAAACAAAAAAATGGTACAACAACATGGGATCAACCTAATCACACTTATGGCAAAGAAACAGTTCCAGTAGTTGAACATTACTATGCCGATAAGAAGGAAGCTGGATCTAAGACAGTTACTCCAGATCAACCAGAAGTTACGGATAAGGTTACTTACAAACCGCTTGGTAAGATCATTCCAGTTGATCCAGAAGGAAACCCAATTCCTAAAGCACCAACTCCACAGTACAACAACGATTCAGAAGATCCAACTAAGGGTGGCAAGACTCCAACTCCAGACATCCCAGGTTATGTGACAGACACTCCAAGTGTAACACCTGACAAACCAGGAGAAGATACACCTGTTGTCTACCGTAAGGCAGAACAAAAAGCTATTATCAAGTATGTAGACCAAAATACTGATAAAACACTTGAAAATGATCAAGTTTCTGGTAAATCTGGTGAAGCTATTGACTACTCAACTGCAGCTAAGATTAAGTACTATGAAGATCGTGGATACGTTCTTGTAAGCGATGAGTTCCCAGCAGGAGCTACTTATGACACAGATGCATCCCGTGACCAAATTTGGACAGTAACCTTGAAACACGGTGAAACTCCAGTTGGACCAAATAATCCACATAAACCAACAGATCCAATCAATCCAAAAGATCCAAAGAGTCCTAAATACCCTGAGACAGATCAATGGAAGAAAGATGTAACATCAACTGTTCATTATGTG
>NZ_JASHDO010000021.1:0-1695 GCF_047463615.1 Streptococcus infantis
TATCGTATTTCTCTTCAGAAACAACGTATTTCTCTGGTTGGAACTTAGGTTCTTCTGGTGGTGTTACACGGTTGTTAAACTCTTTATCCGCAATTTCGCCAACAGTTGCTACAAGAACTTTAGCTGTTCCATCGTGAGAAACAGTTACTGTTACATTCGCTTTCATAGTGTCGTATGTAACGGTTGCGTCTGTTCCAGCTACTTCTTCAACTGTGTAGTTGTGAACGCCTGCTTGTTCTTTCTTGAATTCGATAGCTGAGAACTTAACGTTTCCAGATGCATCGTTCTTTACAGTTTCAACAACTTTACCTGTTGAATCTTTAAGGACGAAGCTGAATTCGTTAGCTTTAAGCTCACGACCTTCCAAGCGTTTAGTGAAGTTGAACTCTACTTGTACTGGTACGCTGTTGACACGTTTTTCAGTTGGTTTGCTTGGTTTTTCAACCTTCTTAGTTGTTGGGTTGTAGTAGTTTACTACTTGAGCCGCAGTATTTTCGATATCTACTCCGCCAGGTACATCAGCTTTCACTGTTGTTGGGATATCAAATTTGTAGTAACGTCCGAAGGCGAACTTAGTTGTATCGATCACTTGAGTGTTTTCTGCATCGCCAAGTGACTTCGTGAAGCCAGCTTTAAGAGTTGCAGTGATCACTCCACCTTCAACTGTGATATCGAACTTAGCTGTGACATCATCACCTGTTACTGAATCGTAAGCTTTGATCTTAGTAGCATCAAGCTCCAACTTAGTTTCATCGTAGTCATCTGAGATTCCCACTGATTGGATGTTGTCCTTGTTAGCTGCGTCAAATTTAGTTGTATCCAACCATACTTGGTAAACCAACTTGTCGCCACGTTTCACAGTCTTCGTATTCAAGTTTTGAGCTTCGTTGTTGTCAGACTTATCAGCGTAAGGATCTTTATTTGTATCCGCAACCTTGTCTGCCAACTCTTTGTCATCATCAACGAGCTTGTCACCTGTGATATCGAATTTCTCTTCAGAAACAACGTATTTCTCTGGTTGGAACTTAGGTTCTTCTGGAGGAGTTACACGGTTGTTGAACTCTTTATCAGCGATTTCGCCAACAGTTGCCACAAGAACTTTAGCTGTTCCATCGTGAGAAACAGTTACTGTTACATTCGCTTTCATGGTATCGTATGTTACAGTTGCGTCTGTTCCTGCTACTTCTTCTACAGTGTAGTTGTGAACGCCTGCTTGTTCTTTCTTGAATTCGATAGCTGAGAACTTAACGTTTCCTGCCGCATCGTTACTTACAGTTTCAACAACTTTACCTGTTGAATCTTTAAGGACGAAGCTGAATTCGTTAGCTTTAAGCTCACGACCTTCCAAGCGTTTAGTAAAGTTGAACTCTACTTGTACTGGTACGCTGTTGACACGTTTTTCAGTTGGTTTGCTTGGTTTTTCAACTTTCTTCGTAGTTGGGTTGTAGTAGTTCACAACTTGAGCCGCAGTATTTTCGATATCTACTCCGCCAGGTACATCAG
This sequence comes from Streptococcus infantis, assembly GCF_047463615.1. Classification (GTDB taxonomy): domain Bacteria; phylum Bacillota; class Bacilli; order Lactobacillales; family Streptococcaceae; genus Streptococcus; species Streptococcus infantis_X. The sequence continues at coordinate 1,504 of NZ_JASHDO010000021.1, forward strand.
CTTTCACTGTTGTTGGGATGTCGAACTTGTAGTAACGTCCGAAGGCGAACTTAGTTGTATCGATAACTTGAGTGTTTTCTGCATCGCCAAGTGACTTCGTGAAGCCAGCTTTAAGAGTTGCAGTGATCACTCCACCTTCAACTGTGATATCGAACTTAGCTGTGACATCATCACCTGTTACTGAATCGTAAG
>NZ_JASHDO010000023.1:0-1435 GCF_047463615.1 Streptococcus infantis
TGAACTGCACCCCAAAAGTTAGACATAAAAATCTAACTTTTGGGGTGTTTTTATTATGAAATTAACTTATGATGATAAAGTTCAGATCTATGAACTTAGAAAACAAGGCTATAGCTTAGAGAAGCTTTCAAATAAATTTGGGATAAATAATTCTAATCTTAGGTATATGATTAAATTGATTGATCGTTACGGAATAGAGTTCGTCAAAAAAGGAAAAAATCGTTACTATTCTCCTGATTTAAAACAAGAAATGATTAATAAAGTTTTACATGAAGGCTGGACTAAAGATAGAGTGTCTCTTGAATACGGCCTCCCAAGTCGTACGATACTTCTTAACTGGCTAGCACAATACAGGAAAAACGGGTATACTATTGTTGAGAAAACAAGAGGGAGAGTACCTAAAATGGGACGTAAGCCAAAAAAGAGACCTGAAGAGAGGACAGAATTAGAACGTCTTCAAGCAGAAAATGAGTACCTGAGAGCGGAGAATGCCATCCTAAAAAAGTTGAGAGAACTCCGATTGAAGGAGAAAAAAGAGAAAGAAGAAAGACAAAAATTGTTCAAGAATTAATCACTGAGTTTTCGTTAGATATTCTTCTAAAAGCCATTAAACTAGCTCGTTCGACCTACTACTATCACTTGAAACAGCTAGACAAACCAGATAAGGACCAAGAGCTTAAAGCTGAAATTCAATCCATTTTTATCGAACACAAGGGAAATTATGGTTATCGTCGGGTTCATTTAGAACTAAGAAATCGTGGTTATCTGGTAAATCATAAAAGAATTCAACGCTTGATGAAAGTACTCAATTTACAAGCTAAAATTCGACAGAAACGAAAATATTCTTCTCATAAAGGAGACGTTGGCAAGAAGGCAGAAAATCTTATTCAACGCCAATTTGAAGCAACCAAACCAATGGAAAAGTGTTATACGGATGTGACAGAGTTTACCATTCCAAATAGCACTCAGAAACTCTATTTATCGCCCGTTTTAGATGGTTTCAACAGCGAAATCATCGCTTATCATCTTTCTACTTCACCGAACTTGGAACAAGTGAAGAGCATGTTAAAACAGGCCTTCACAGAGAAGTACTATGAGAATACGATTCTCCATAGTGACCAAGGATGGCAATACCAACACGATTTTTATCATCATTTTTTAAAGAATAAGGGAATCCAACCATCTATGTCACGTAAGGGGAATAGCCCAGATAACGGTATGATGGAATCTTTCTTTGGCATTCTTAAGACTGAAATGTTTTATGGTTATGAGAATACATTTCAGTCACTTGAGCACTTGGAACAAGCTATTGTAGACTATATTGATTACTACAACAACAAACGAATTAAGGTAAAACTAAAAGGACTTAGTCCTGTACAATACAGAACTAAATCCTTTGCTTAAATTAATTGTCTAACTTTTTGGGGTCAGTACA
>NZ_JASHDO010000024.1:0-1423 GCF_047463615.1 Streptococcus infantis
ATGAAGTTCCAGTTAAGGTTACTGTAAAAGATCCACGTACAGATGCAGATAAGAACACCCCAGTAGCGAAAGATCAAAGTGTTAAACCAGGTGATAAACCAAACGCTAAAGATTCAATCGGCAACGTAGGTGATCTTCCATCAGGGACTAAATTCGAGTACAAGACACCAGTAGATACAACAACAGAAGGCGACAAAGACGCTATCGTAGTTGTAACATACCCAGATGGCTCTAAGGATGAAGTTCCAGTTAAGGTGACTGTGAAAGAACCACGTACAGATGCAGATAAGAACACCCCAGTAGCGAAGGATCAAAGTGTTAAACCAGGTGATAAACCAAACGCTAAAGATTCAATTGGCAACGTAGGTGATCTTCCATCAGGAACTAAATTCGAGTACAAGACACCAGTAGACACTACAACAGAAGGCGACAAAGACGCTATCGTAGTTGTAACATACCCAGATGGCTCTAAGGATGAAGTTCCAGTTAAAGTAACTGTTAAAGATCCACGTACAGATGCAGACAAGAACACACCAGTAGCGAAAGATCAAAGTGTTAAACCAGGTGATAAACCAAACGCTAAAGATTCAATTGGCAACGTAGGTGATCTTCCATCAGGAACTAAATTCGAGTACAAGACACCAGTAGATACAACAACAGAAGGCGACAAAGACGCTATCGTAGTTGTAACATACCCAGATGGTTCTAAAGATGAAGTTCCAGTTAAGGTGACTGTGAAAGAACCACGTACAGATGCAGATAAGAATACTCCGGTTGCGAAAGATCAAAGTGTTAAACCAGGTGATAAACCAAACGCTAAAGATTCAATCGGCAACGTAGGTGATCTTCCATCAGGAACTAAATTCGAGTACAAGACACCAGTAGATACAACAACAGAAGGCGAAAAAGACGCTATCGTAGTTGTAACATACCCAGATGGCTCTAAGGATGAAGTTCCAGTTAAAGTAACTGTTAAGGAACCAAGTGAATCAGCTACAGATGCGGATAAGTACACACCAAAAGCTAAAGCTCAAGACGTTAACAAGGGTGAAACACCAGACGCTAAAGGCTCAATTGACAACGTAGGCGATCTTCCAGAAGGAACTAAATTCGAGTACAAGACTCCAGTAGACACTACAACTCCAGGCGACAAAGACGCAACAGTTGTAGTAACTTACCCAGATGGTTCTAAAGATGAAGTTCCAGTTAAGGTAACTGTTAAAGATCCAAGCACAGATGCGGACAAGAACACACCAGTAGCGAAGGGTCAAACAGTTAAACCAGGTGATAAACCAAACGCTAAAGATTCAATTGGCAACGTAGGTGATCTTCCATCAGGAACTAAATTCGAGTACAAGACACCAGTAGACACTACAACAGAAGGCGACAAAGACGCTATCGTAGTTGTAACATACCCAGATGG
>NZ_JASHDO010000025.1:0-1392 GCF_047463615.1 Streptococcus infantis
CATCAACAAGTGCAAGCACGTCAGCAAGTACGTCTGCATCAACAAGTGCAAGCACATCAGCAAGTACATCAGCTTCAACAAGCGCAAGCACTTCAGCAAGTACATCAGCTTCAACAAGCGCAAGCACTTCAGCAAGTACATCAGCTTCAACAAGCGCAAGCACATCAGCAAGTACATCAGCATCAACAAGTGCAAGCACTTCAGCAAGTACATCAGCTTCAACAAGTGCAAGCACTTCAGCAAGCACATCAGCATCAACAAGCGCAAGCACATCAGCAAGCACGTCAGCATCAACAAGCGCAAGTACATCAGCTTCAACAAGCGCAAGCACATCTGCTAGCACGTCAGCTTCAACAAGTGCAAGTACATCAGCAAGTACATCAGCTTCAACAAGCGCAAGCACATCTGCTAGCACGTCTGCATCAACAAGTGCAAGCACTTCAGCAAGCACGTCTGCATCAACAAGTGCAAGCACATCAGCAAGTACATCAGCATCAACAAGTGCAAGCACTTCAGCAAGCACATCAGCTTCAACAAGCGCAAGCACATCAGCAAGTACATCAGCATCAACAAGTGCAAGCACATCAGCAAGTACGTCAGCTTCAACAAGCGCAAGTACATCTGCTAGCACGTCTGCATCAACAAGTGCAAGCACATCAGCAAGTACGTCAGCATCAACAAGTGCAAGCACGTCAGCATCAACAAGCGCAAGTACATCAGCTAGCACGTCTGCATCAACAAGTGCAAGCACGTCAGCATCAACAAGCGCAAGCACATCAGCAAGTACGTCTGCATCAACAAGTGCAAGTACATCAGCAAGTACGTCAGCATCAACAAGTGCAAGCACGTCAGCAAGCACATCAGCTTCAACAAGCGCAAGTACATCTGCTAGCACGTCTGCATCAACAAGTGCAAGCACATCAGCAAGCACGTCAGCTTCAACAAGCGCAAGCACGTCAGCAAGTACATCTGCTAGCACGTCTGCATCAACAAGCGCAAGTACATCTGCTAGCACGTCAGCATCAACAAGCGCAAGCACATCAGCAAGTACATCAGCATCAACAAGCGCAAGTACATCAGCTTCAACAAGCGCAAGCACATCAGCAAGTACGTCTGCATCAACAAGCGCAAGCACATCAGCAAGTACGTCTGCATCAACAAGTGCAAGCACATCAGCAAGCACATCGGCTTCAACAAGCGCAAGCACATCAGCAAGCACGTCAGCTTCAACAAGCGCAAGCACGTCAGCAAGTACATCTGCTAGCACGTCTGCATCAACAAGCGCAAGCACATCAGCAAGTACGTCTGCATCAACAAGTGCAAGCACATCAGCAAGTACATCAGCATCAACAAGCGCAAGTACATCAGCTAGCACGTCTGCATCAACAAGTG
>NZ_JASHDO010000026.1:0-1200 GCF_047463615.1 Streptococcus infantis
TGGGAAAACTCCAACAGTAACTATAACTGATGGTCAAAATGGAACACATATATTGACAGTACATAATCCTGATGGTAGTGATGTAACAACAACAATTCGTGACGGACAACAAGGTCCAGTTGGACCAGCAGGTCCAAAAGGTGCAGATGGAAAATCTTTAATCGCTATTAAAAATGGAACTGAAACAAAAATTTATGTAGAGGATCCAGCAAGACCAGGACAACCACTAAATCCAACCCAACCATTGGCAACAATCACTGATGGAAGAAATGGTGTTAACGGACAATCACCAACAATCACAGCAACTAGAACTGTGAAAAATGGGAAAAATGGAGTTTTAGTGACAATTACACCAGTAGGAGGACAACCTCAAACAACATTTGTAGAGGATGGACAAAAAGGTGCTGATGGGAAAACTCCAACAGTAACTATAACTGATGGTCAAAATGGAACACATATATTGACAGTACATAATCCTGATGGTAGTGATGCAACAACAACAATTCGTGACGGACAACAAGGTCCAGTTGGACCAACTGGAGCCCAAGGACAAAGAGGACCAGCAGGACCAAAAGGTGCTGATGGAATAACTCCAACGGTGAAAGTAACTGATGGTCAAAATGGTACGCATACGATTACTATCAATGATGGTAAAGGTGGAATAACTACTACTGTTGTGAGAGATGGTTTCGATGGGGACAGCCCATTAGTAGCAACTAAAAGAAACGAATCTGATAAAACAACAACTGTTATTTTCTATTATGACCAAAATGACAATAATGAATTTGATGAAAACGATATAAAACTCAAAGAAGTCATTATTCCAGATGGGAAACAAGGTCCTAAAGGCGATAAAGGTGAGAAAGGTGAGAACGGCCAAGACGGCTTCACTCCAACAGTAACTGTGACAGACAACCAAGATGGCAGTCATACAATTACTATTACTCAGCCAGAAGGCAAGCCAGCCCTTACAACAGTTGTTAAAAACGGAGTAGATGGCCAAACACCAAAAGTTAAAGCTGTTCGTGATGAAGATAAGAAACAAACCACTCTAACCTTCTACATTGACAAAGATGGTGATGGTAACTATACAGAAGGAACTGATACCCTTATTCAAACATCCATTGTGAAAGATGGACAAGATGGAGCGACAGGTCAGTCAGGTCGTGATGGTAAAGAAGTTCTCAATGGTAAGGTAAA
>NZ_JASHDO010000027.1:0-1169 GCF_047463615.1 Streptococcus infantis
AGAGATTCAAAAACCTCGTCAAGACACACCAAACTCACCATACGATACACCATATAACACTACTGAAGAAGGTGAAAAACCAAACACAATCAAGAGTGAAGATGGTAAGACCTATAAGATCGTACCGCAGGGTGACTATCCAGTAGGTAAGGTTGATGAAAATGGTCACCTTGAGAAGTCTGACCCAGTTACAGGTAAGGTTACTAAACCAAAATCAACTATCACTTATGTTTATAAAGAAGTGAATGGTAATGTCTATGTACACTACGTTGATACAGAAGGCAAGACAATCAAGGAAGATGTTATTGACGAAAAAGCTCAACCAGTAGACAAAGATTACGACACAGTTGTAGACAACCGTCCACAAGAGATTGAATTCGAAGGTAAGACTTACGAATTGGTAGCAGCTGGTAACTACACAGTAGGTGAAGTTGATAAAGATGGTCACTTGAAGTCAACAGATCCAACAACAGGTAAAGTCATCGAAGGTGATAAGAATGTAACTTATGTTTACAAACTTAAAGAAACTCCGGACAAACCTGTAGAGCCAACTCCAGATAAACCTGTAGAGCCAACTCCAGACAAGCCTGTAGAACCAACTCCAGACAAACCTGTAGAGCCAACTCCAGACAAGCCTGTAGAGCCAACTCCAGATAAACCTGTAGAGCCAACTCCAGACAAACCTGTAGAGCCAACTCCAGACAAACCTGTAGAGCCAACTCCAGATAAACCTGTAGAACCAACTCCAGACAAACCTGTAGAGCCAACTCCAGATAAGCCTGTAGAACCAACTCCAGATAAACCTGTAGAACCAACTCCAGACAAACCTGTAGAGCCAACTCCAGACAAGCCTGTAGAGCCAACTCCAGACAAGCCTGTAGAGCCAACTCCAGATAAACCTGTAGAACCAACTCCAGACAAACCTGTAGAGCCAACTCCAGACAAACCTGTAGAGCCAACTCCAGATAAGCCTGTAGAACCAACTCCAGACAAGCCTGTAGAGCCAACTCCAGACAAACCTGTAGAACCAACTCCAGATAAGCCTGTAGAGCCAACTCCAGATAAGCCTGTAGAGCCAACTCCAGACAAACCTGTAGAACCAACTCCAGACAAACCTGTAGAACCAACTCCAGATAAGCCTGTAGAGCCAACTCCAGATAAGCCTGTAG
>NZ_JASHDO010000028.1:0-869 GCF_047463615.1 Streptococcus infantis
TTGGACATTGTCTCCTGGAGTCTTATCGCCTGCTCCTTCAAACTTAACTGTTTGTTTAGTTGGTTTCTTCACATCATTTACGATTGGTACGTAGATGATTGGTGTGTCGTCACCTGGGTTTTCAGGAATGATTGGTGTTCCTGGTTCTACTGGTTTACCTGGTTTGCTTGGATCTTTTGGATCTGGCAAGTATGGTTTGTAGCCTGGTACATTAGGTACAACTGGTTGACCTGGTTTACTTGGATCTTTTGGATCATTTGGATATTTCACATCTGGTGTTGATGGGAAGTTTGGATCTGTTGGTGTCTCTGGTTTCGGAACCAAGCTGCCAAGCGGTTTGTAAGTAACAGTTTCTTCAAGATTTTCTTGAGTGACTGTCTTAGAAGCAACACCTGCTTTATCTGCATAGTAACCTGTCAATCCTGGTGTTGGAACTGCATCATAGTTAGTCTTATTCGCTGTCCATGGTGCATCAGGGTTAAGAACTTCACCTGTCACCTTGTCAACATTTAAGGTACGTGTCCATTGTGCATTTTGAACATTGTCAGCTGGGGCAGTTGCCTTACCGTCTGATACCACATAATGAACAGTTGATGTTACATCTTTCTTCCATTGATCTGTCGCAGGGTATTTAGGACTGTTTGGATCATTTGGATTGATTGGATCTGTTGGATTGTGTGGATCGTTTGGTCCAACTGGAGTTTCACCGTGTTTCAAGGTTACTGTCCAAGTTTGATCAACAGATGCATCTGTGTCATAAGTAGCTCCTGCTGGGAACTCATCGCTTACAAGAACGTAACCACGATCTTGGTATTTCTTGATCTTAGCTGCAGTTGAGTAGTCAATAGCTTCACCAGATTTACCAGAAA
>NZ_JASHDO010000029.1:0-651 GCF_047463615.1 Streptococcus infantis
CGCCAACAGTTGCCACAAGAACTTTAGCTGTTCCGTCGTGAGAAACAGTTACTGTTACATTCGCTTTCATGGTGTCGTATGTAACGGTTGCGTCTGATCCTTTAACTTCTTCAACTGTGTAGTTGTGTACGCCTGCTTGTTCTTTCTTGAATTCGATAACTGAGAACTTAACGTTTCCAGATGCATCGTTCGTTACAGTTTCAACAACTTTACCTGTTGAATCTTTAAGGACGAAGCTGAATTCGTTCGCTTTCAATTCACGACCTTCCAAGCGTTTAGTGAAGTTGAACTCTACTTGTACTGGTACGCTGTTGACACGTTTTTCAGTTGGTTTTTCTGGTTTCTCAACCTTCTTCGTAGTTGGGTTGTAGTAGTTGACTACTTGAGCCGCAGTATTTTCGATATCTACACCAGCTGCCACATCAGCTTTCACTGTTGTTGGGATGTCGAACTTGTAGTAACGTCCGAAGGCGAACTTAGTTGTATCGATCACTTGAGTGTTTTCTGCATCGCCAAGTGACTTCGTGAAGCCAGCTTTAAGAGTTGCAGTGATCACACCGTTGTTAACAACGATATCGAATTTAGCTGTGACATCATCACCTGTTACTGAATCGTAAGCTTTGATCTTAGTAGCGTCAAGGTCCAACTTAG
>NZ_JASHDO010000030.1:0-584 GCF_047463615.1 Streptococcus infantis
GTGAAGCCAGCTTTAAGAGTTGCAGTGATCACACCGTTGTTAACAACGATATCGAATTTAGCTGTGACATCATCACCTGTTACTGAATCGTAAGCTTTGATCTTAGTAGCGTCAAGGTCCAACTTAGTTTCATCGTAGTCATCTGAGATTCCTACTGATTGGATGTTGTCCTTGTTGTTTGCGTCAAATTTAGTTGTATCCAACCATACTTGGTAAACCAACTTGTCGCCACGTTTAACAGACTTAGTATTGATGTTTTGAGCTTCGTTGTTGTTAGCTTGGTCTACATATGGATTTGTATTTGTTTCACCATATTTATCAGTCAACTCAGAATCATCATCAAGAAGTTTGTTGTCTGTGATTGAGAATTTCTCTTCATTCAAGACATATTTCTCTGGTTGGAACTTAGGTTCTTCCGGAGGAGTCACCTTGTTGTTGAACTCTTTATCAGCGATATCGCCAACAGTTGCCACAAGAACTTTAGCTGTTCCGTCGTGAGAAACAGTTACTGTTACATTCGCTTTCATGGTGTCGTATGTAACGGTTGCGTCTGATCCTTTAACTTCTTCAACTGTGTAGTTGTG
>NZ_JASHDO010000031.1:0-534 GCF_047463615.1 Streptococcus infantis
TGCTTGCGCTCGTTGAAGCTGATGTACTTGCTGATGTGCTTGCGCTTGTTGAAGCTGATGTACTTGCAGATGTACTTGCTGATGTACTTGCGCTTGTTGAAGCCGATGTGCTTGCTGATGTGCTTGCTGATGTGCTTGCACTTGTTGATGCAGACGTGCTAGCTGATGTACTTGCGCTTGTTGATGCTGATGTACTTGCTGATGTGCTTGCACTTGTTGATGCAGACGTACTTGCTGACGTGCTTGCACTTGTTGATGCAGACGTGCTAGCAGATGTACTTGCGCTTGTTGAAGCTGATGTACTTGCTGAAGTGCTTGCGCTTGTTGATGCTGATGTACTTGCGCTTGTTGATGCTGATGTACTTGCTGATGTGCTTGCGCTTGTTGAAGCTGATGTACTTGCTGAAGTGCTTGCGCTTGTTGAAGCTGATGTACTTGCTGATGTGCTTGCACTTGTTGATGCAGACGTACTTGCTGACGTGCTTGCGCTCGTTGAAGCAGACGTACTTGCTGACGTGCTTGCGCTTGTTGATG
>NZ_JASHDO010000032.1:0-525 GCF_047463615.1 Streptococcus infantis
CCGGAAGTAGTTGGGGGTTGCCCCCTGTGAGATAAGGAAGTCGCTTAGCTAAAGGGAGTTTAGCTCAGCTGGGAGAGCATCTGCCTTACAAGCAGAGGGTCAGCGGTTCGATCCCGTTAACTCCCATTTTAGCGGGTGTAGTTTAGTGGTAAAACTACAGCCTTCCAAGCTGTTGTCGCGAGTTCGATTCTCGTCACCCGCTTTGAACATAGTTCAATTCACCAAGTTTTTAAAACTTGGGCGCGTAGCTCAGGTGGTTAGAGCGCACGCCTGATAAGCGTGAGGTCGGTGGTTCGAGTCCACTCGTGCCCATTGAAATATGGTCCGTTGGTCAAGGGGTTAAGACACCGCCTTTTCACGGCGGTAACACGGGTTCGAATCCCGTACGGACTATTTATTGGAGGATTACCCAAGTCCGGCTGAAGGGAACGGTCTTGAAAACCGTCAGGCGTGTAAAAGCGTGCGTGGGTTCGAATCCCACATCCTCCTTTATTATTAACGCGGGATGGAGCAGCTCGGTAGCTC
>NZ_JASHDO010000033.1:0-505 GCF_047463615.1 Streptococcus infantis
CATCGCCAAGTGACTTCGTGAAGCCAGCTTTAAGAGTTGCAGTGATCACTCCACCTTCAACTGTGATATCGAACTTAGCTGTGACATCATCACCTGTTACTGAATCGTAAGCTTTGATCTTAGTAGCGTCAAGGTCCAACTTAGTTTCATCATAGTCATCTGAGATTCCTACTGATTGGATGTTGTCCTTGTTAGCTGCGTCAAATTTAGTTGTATCCAACCATACTTGGTAAACCAACTTGTCGCCACGTTTCACAGTCTTGGTATTCAAGTTTTGAGCTTCGTTGTTTGAGGCATCGTCCGCATATGGGTTGGCATTGGTATCTGCCACCTTATCCTTCAACTCTTTGTCATCATCAACGAGCTTGTCGCCTGTGATATCGTATTTCTCTTCAGAAACAACGTATTTCTCTGGTTGGAACTTAGGTTCTTCTGGTGGTGTTACACGGTTGTTAAACTCTTTATCCGCAATTTCGCCAACAGTTGCTACAAGAACTTTAGCTGT
>NZ_JASHDO010000034.1:0-501 GCF_047463615.1 Streptococcus infantis
CCGGAAGTAGTTGGGGGTTGCCCCCTGTGAGATAAGGAAGTCGCTTAGCTAAAGGGAGTTTAGCTCAGCTGGGAGAGCATCTGCCTTACAAGCAGAGGGTCAGCGGTTCGATCCCGTTAACTCCCATAGGTCCCGTAGTGTAGCGGTTATCACGTCGCCCTGTCACGGCGAAGATCGCGGGTTCGATTCCCGTCGGGACCGTAATAACGAAAGTTATTTGACTCGTTAGCTCAGTTGGTAGAGCAATTGACTTTTAATCAATGGGTCACTGGTTCGAGCCCAGTACGGGTCATCATTGCGGGTTTGGCGGAATTGGCAGACGCACCAGATTTAGGATCTGGCGCTTAACGGCGTGGGGGTTCAAGTCCCTTAATCCGCATAATAGAAATAAGCCGGCTTAGCTCAGTTGGTAGAGCATCTGATTTGTAATCAGAGGGTCGCGTGTTCAAGTCATGTAGCCGGCATTTTTTAATATAACCAAGAGGTCGATGCGAACGTAGT